>VGJF01000004.1 GCA_016867585.1 Candidatus Aminicenantota bacterium
CGGCTTGCCCCGGACCCTCCGGCCGTCCGCCTCCGCATACTCGCCTTGAAGAGTGATCGAGGTCGAGTCGTTATGAAACTCCCCGAGATCGATCGAGAACTCTCGAATCAGGTGGAGGACGAACTCGGTCAGGAAGGCGTTCCGGTCCGCGTCGAAAAGCCGGTCCAGAGCTCGGCCGAGACGGTCGTCGCCGAGATCTTGAACCGAGCCGTTCTCCAAGCCCAGAAGATCGGGGGCGACCTGCCGGGCCCATTCCCGGACGGCGTAGAGAGGAAGGCGGGCCAGGATCAAATTCCGGGTCAGGACGTGGAGGGCGGAGGCGGGGGTCATTTTAGCGCGAGAGTCCGGGGGGCCGAGATGCCTGTCGAGAAGCGCCGCGAAGTCGAGGCGTTGGAGGAGGGCGTTGACGATCGGTAAGGCGCCCACGACCTTGGAGTCGAGGGTGAACGCGGGTTGGTCCATGGCTCTTGACTTTCCTCTTCCCTTACTGTATTATACAGTAGGACTAAGCGAAAGTCAAGTGGAGATTCAGCCGTGTCTCGCGACAACAGACTCCAAAACCGAATCGCGGTTTCGCTGGCCAAGCAACGCCGCCTCAAAGAGGAACTCCGCCGTCTCGGGTTCATCATGTCGGGGAGCATCAGCCGGCGACGAATCGCCTGCGGGAACAGGACCTGCGCCTGCCGGAAGGATCCCGCGGCGCGCCACGGACCCTACATCTACTGGACAACCAAGAAGCGGGGGAAGACGGTCGCTCGGCTCATCAAAAACGAAGAAGCCGAATTATGCCGAGAGTGGATCGAGAACCGGAAAAGACTCGAAAAAGTCGTTGGCCAATGGATAAGACTTTCCGAAAGGACGTTCGGGACGGCTCTCCGGCTCCGCGTCCGATCGGCAAGGAAATACAAAAAAGAAGCTCGGAGATGACCTGACTATGCTGTCCCTGGAAGTGGGGGGCGATATCGATGTCCCGACCTGCGGAAAATGGGATTATTGGCGTCCTCATCTCCGTTAGGTCGACACGGGCATGGCTGGAGGCGGCTTCAGCTGTCCGGAATACGTCGTCAAGGAAACCAAGATTGAGCTTCCCAAGGAAGGATTCCAAGGCATGGGCGGCGGCGGGCCGGTGACCGTTTACCCCTTCACCGTCGACCTGACCCTCGGCCGGGCGCGGCAAGAAGAGGTCCGGGGGCTGTTCGGCGGAATGCCTCCGGGCTTTGAAGACCGGCTGGGTTTCCGCACGGGAGGGATCATCTCCCACGGCTTCTTCCGTCCGTTCGCGGTCACCTTCGACTTCCGGGCGATGTCGCTGTATTTGAAGTGAGGCCCTTGAACGAAGGTCGCCGACGGCGCGGCCCGTCCAGTGTTCGGCAGGTCAGCTTCGCATCAGCTGCCTGGCGATTTCCATAATGCCTGTCGCATTGGGGAGACACCGGTCTTCAAGATAGCGGGAGTAGGGGATGGTCGTTTGGGTGCAGACCCGGGCGTACCTGCAGGAGATGCCCGCCTCCAGCAGAATTGCCGACAGCTCGCCCGAAAGACCAAAGGCTTCGTAATCTTCATCGACGACCAGCATCCGTCCCGTCTGCGCGACGGATTCACAGATCGTGGCCTTATCCAGCGGAGAGACCGTTCGCAAATCCATGACGCCGGCAGAAATTTCTTCCTTCTCCAGAGCTTCGGCCGCTTCGATGGCGCGATGAATTCCCGACCCGACACTGACGATCGTCATGTCATCGCCGGTCCGCCGCAGGATAGCTTTCCCGATGGGCAGGGGTTCCCACGTCTTGGGGACAGGGCCCTTAGCGCCTTCTTCGGGAATGTCGAACTTCACCGTGCGTCTGCCTCCCGACCCCAGAAACTCCAGCCAGGTTTCGGAGAGGAGCTTATGCTCGAGGAAGATGACCGGGCCGTCGTGACGCAGGGCCGCCAGCATCAGCCCGCCCGCATCGGCGGGCGTCGACGGAACAAGAACGGTCAATCCCGGGATATGGGCCAGCCAGCCCCACAGGGATTGCTCATGCTGTCCGCCGTCTCCGTATCCGCCGCCGCAGGGCGCGCGCACGACTACGGGCGCCGTCCACTTCCCGCCGGAGAAGGTCTCGACTTTAGCGGCATGGTTGAGGAGGGCATCCATGCATACGCCGAGGAAATCGACCATGTAGATTTCCACGACCGGGCGTAATCCGGCCAAGGCCGCAGCCACGCCGGCTCCAAGAAAAGCGCTTTCGCTTATGGGCGCGCCCCGAACGCGTTTGGGCCCGAACCGGACAAGCAGTTCGCGTCGCAGCAAGGGGGTATCCTCTCCGAAAAGGACAATCCGCGGGTCGTCCGCCATGGCCCGGGCCAGGGCATCATCGACGGCTTGGGTGAAAAACATGGTTCTCATGACGGCACCTCCTCCAGAGCCGAAGCCAGCGCGTCATGAATCTCTTTTTCAACTTGGCTTTCCAATTCTTGCAGGCGCGCCGCGTCCGACGGCAGAGCCATACGCGCGCGCCGGACTGGATCGTTATCTCGGTCCCGGCGCGGATCGCGCCGGGTTGATTGCACCGCTCCTAGAACCGTTTTCATTCCCGACAGGCGCTCTCGCAAGCCGGCCCCTCCGCGACGCAGCAAGGACCGGATGAGAGGAATCGAGATCTTGGGCATTTCTTTAAAGGGGTTGCGAACCAACCGGATCAGTTGGAAGCCGAGAAAGTGCCCCTCGAAATGGACGCATCGGGCACGCAGGAAGGCCGGTCCCTGGCCGGAACGGGCCCGCTCGACGGCCGAACCGGCCGCTTCCCACACCGCGGAGACGTCGAGGCCGTCCACCTCGGATGCGGGGATGCCCAATCCCCGCGCCCGTTCATTCAAATCACCCCCCGTCAAGGCTTTGGAGGCCGTGGTGATCGCCCAGCCGTCATCTTTGCAGACGAACAGGACGGGGAGGTTCCAGGCCGAGGCCAGGTTCATCGATTCGAGCAGCATGCCCTGATTCATCGCCCCCTCGCCGAAAAAAGCGACCGCAACCGTTCCGGGGCGGAGATATTGGCTGGCGAGGGCGAACCCGGCCGCGGTCGGCCCCGCCGAACCGACGATCCCCGAAGAGGCGGACAAATGCTCCTTGGAGAAGAGGTGCATATGTCCTCCCTTCCCCCCGCACAGACCGTCCGGACGGCCGAGCATTTCGCGAAGGAGAAGGACCGGGTCGACGCCGCGCATCACCAAGGCGGCGGTGCCGCGATGATCCAAAGCCATGGCATCGCCCTCCCGCAGGTGGGCGACGACGCCCGCGATGACGGCTTCTTCGCCTGTCCCAAGATGCATCTCGCCCGAGATGAGTCCGTCCTGCCAGAACATGGCGACGGCTTCTTCGAGCAGGCGGCTCTTCAGCATCAAGGCATACAACGACCATAAATCCGGCGGCATGCTCTCCTCCGAAGACAATGGCTATTATCATGCCAGGGGCGGCTATTTCAGCACATGGGCGTCGCCGGCCCGGCGGGTGACCTGGCCTTTGTCCAGATACTCGAGCACGGCGAAGGCGTATTTTCGCGAGACCTTGAGGATGTCCTTCGTCTCGGCGATGGTGATCGATTTGCGGAGGCGGAGATATTCAAGGACGGCCGACCTGGCTTTCTCATAGGCGTCGCGATGGAGCGTGACCTTGGGGTCGAGGCGGACGAGGCGGCCTTGTTCGACAAGGGCGCCCATGATCTTGCGGAACCGGCTGAGCGGCAGGCGAAGCTCCCGGCAGACATCGTCCTCCAGCGGCGGTTCGAATCCGGCTTTGCGAAAGACGGCCTCGACCCGGGCGGCCGTCTCGGCGTCCCGGTCGGCGAATCGGGCTTCGTGGCCGGGGAGGCTGAGGCCGCCTTCGACCCGGACGAGATCGCCTCTCCCGATGAGTTCTTCAAGGACGAGGCGGAAGACGGCCTCGCCCGCCTCTCTGGGAAGATGAGCCTGGAGGTCGGCCGCGGGCATGAACGTCCGCTGGGGATTGGCGGCGAAATAGCCCTCGGCCATGGCCGCGGCCTTGTCCTTCATGGAGGCGAAGACCGAAGCCGGGAGGAAGAGATCTTCGTCGGCCGAAGGGATTTTTTTCAGCTTTTGCGCGGCGGCGAGCCTGCCGGCCGCGGCCTGGACGAGGGCTGGCCTCCTGCCGAGGATTCGCGAGATCCGGCTCGCGGCCAGGGGAGACGGGGCGGCCTTGGCGACCGTCCGTTCGACGGCTTCTTCGAGCGATCCCTCGAGATTGCGAATGCCGGCCAGGGCCGCGGGGTCGAAACGCTTGTGCCGCGGGGGCGAGGCGTCGAGGACCTCGCCGCCGCCGATCGTGTTGAGCGGCGAGAACGTCCGGATAATGAACCGGTCCCCAAAGAGGGCCGCTGTCGGAGTCTCGAGGACGAACTGTGCGAGCATGGACTCGCCGGGCGGAAGCTTTTCCTTCTCGAGGAGCACGACCCGGGCGATGACCTCGTCCGTCCCGACGTGGAGGCGGACCCGGTCGCGCGTCTTGAGCTCGCCGGGCGCTTGGGCCAGAAGGTGAAGCCGGGCGTCGAGGCGCGAGGCGGGGGCGATGAAGCCGGGCATCGCCGCGCATTGGCCGCGCCGGAGCTGCTCCTTCTCGAGGCCGTGGAGGTTGAGGGCCGTCCGGCTGCCGAGGCGAGAAGACTCCCGCTTGGTCTTGTGGACCTGGACTCCGCGGACGCGGGCCTGGAGCCTTTCGGGGAGGATTTCGACGGTGTCGCCGACCTTGGCCTCTCCCGAGAGGATGGTCCCGGCGATGACCGTCCCGAAGCCGTGCATGACAAAAATCCGGTCGATGGGCATCCGGAAATATCCGGAATCTTCACGCGGGACGAGGCGGCGGCCGGAGGCCTGGAGCGCGGACTTGAGATCGTCCAGACCGGCCCCGATTAAGGCCGAGACGGGAATAATCGGCGCCCTCTCGAGGAAGGTCCCGCGGACGAAAGCCCGGACCTCTCCGGCGAGCTCCTCGAGACGGGCGGCGTCGACGAGGTCGCTTTTCGTCAGGGCGATGATCCCCTCGCCGACGCGGAGGAGGCGGAGGATGTCGAAATGCTCCCGGGTCTGGACCGAAATCCCCTCGTCGGCGGCGATGATGAAGAGGACGACGTCGATGTTGGACGCCCCGGCGACCATCGTCTTGACGAATTTCTCGTGGCCGGGGACGTCGATGAAGACGATCTGCCGCTCGTAATCGGGGAGGTCCAGGAAGACGAAGCCGAGCTCGATCGTCATCCCCCGCTCTTTTTCCTCGGGGAGGGTGTCCGGGTCGAGGCCGGTCAGGGCCTTGACGAGGGCGCTCTTGCCGTGGTCGATGTGTCCCGCCGTCCCGACGATGACGTGCGGCTTGTCCATCGGCGGCCGGTCACCGAAAAAGCGAGAGGATGGCCGCTTCGACGAGCCGGTCCTCGTCGGGCCGGATCGTCCGGAAATCGAAGAGGAGGGCGCCGTCGCGGATCCGGGTGAAGACGGCGGGACGCTGTCGGCGCAGCTTTTTTCCGAGGTCTTCCGGATTCGCCCCCCGGAGGCGGAGGGAGAGAAGCCGCGTCGGGATCGTCTCGACAGGGACGGAGCCGCTCCCGACCTGCGATTCCCCGTCGATGACCTCGAGGGCGAAATCGGGGGGAAGGAGGGATTTTGAGAGGCTCTTGGCCGCGCGTTTGGCCCGGCGGTCGATTTCGGAGACTGGAAGGGCGAGCATCCGGTAGAGCGGGTGGCGCTCGGGGAGCGTCTCGGGCGCGAGGAAGAGCTTCAATGTCGCCTCCATCGCCGCCAGGGTCAGCTTGCCGCAGCGGAAAGCCCGGGCGAGGGGATTTTTCTTGATCCGCTGGATGACGCCGGCTTTTCCGACGATGATCCCCGATTGCGGGCCGCCGATAAGCTTGTCGCCGCTGAAGCAGGCGCAGGCGACCCCGGCGGCGACGCTCTCCCGGACGAGCGGCTCGGTCTCGAGGCCGTAGGCCTTGAGGTCGACGAGGGCCCCGCTGCCGAGGTCGTCGACGACCGGGAGGCCGTGCGTGTTTCCCAAGGCCACGAGCTCCTCGATCCCCGGCTCGCCCGCGAATCCGAGGATGCGGTAGTTGCTGTGATGGACCCGGAGGATGGCCCCCGTGTTCGGGCCGACGGCCTCGGCGTAGTCGCGGAGATGGGTCTTGTTCGTCGTCCCAACCTCGCGGAGGACCGCCCCGCTCATGGCCATGACCTCGGGCATGCGGAACGACCCGCCGATCTCGACGAGCTGGCCGCGGGAGATGACGACGTCCCTGCCTTTGGCCAGGGTGTTGAGGATGAGGACGGTCGCGGCCGCGTTGTTGTTGACGATCGTCGCCGCCTCGGCCCCGGTGAGCTCGCGGAGAAGTCCGGCGACGTGGCTGTCTCGCTGGCCGCGACGGCCGGTTTCGATCTCGAGGGCCAGGGTCGAGTAGCCCCGGACGACGTCCGCCAGGGCCCGGCCGGCTTCCTCCGAGAGAACCGCGCGTCCGAGCCCCGAATGCATCAGGATGCCCGTGGCGTTGATAGCCGGGCGCAGGGACGGGGCGAAATTTTCGGCGAGCGATTCCTCCGCGTAGGCGATTAGGCGGGCCTTGGCGAAATCTTCCTCCGCAACCGCGTCGGGATTTGCGAGGATCTCGGCTCGAAGGCCGTCGAGGACCCGGCGGACGGCCTCCAAGGTCGGCTGACGCCCATATCGGCCTGCCATGGCTTTGGCCTGGTCCTCCTTCAGGAGGCTGTCGACCGACGGCAGTTTCCGGAACAATTCTTCTTTCCCGGCCATTTTCGCCTCTTAAGTTAAGCGACCCCCCTCCGATTGTCAATAAAAGATGGGGGACGCTTTAAAGTGTCCCCCATCTTTTCAAGAAGCCGAGGACCTCGAAATGGGGGGTATGAGGGAAAAAGTCGGCGGCGAGGAGCTTCTCCAGCCCATAGCCGCTGGAGGCGAGGTGGGCGGCGTCCTGGACGAACGTCCGGAGATTGCAGGACATATAGATCAGGCGGGGGATTTTAAGGGACGCGATTCCGGCCAGGGCCTGGGGCCGCAGGCCTTCGCGGGGCGGGTCGAGGACGGCCAGGTCGTATTCGTCCGCCCTCGCGGCACCGACCGCATTCTCGACGAACCCGACGGCGAAGTCCGCGTTCGTGACGCCGTTCAACCGGGCGTTTTCCTCGGCGTTGCGGATGCCGGCCGGCGAGGCGTCGATCCCGCGGACCCGTTCGACCGTCCGGGAGAGAAAAAGCTCGATCGCCCCGGGGCCGCAGTAGAGCCCGAGGACCCGGCGCGATCCCCAAGCCCGGACCTGGGCGACGATGCGCTCGATAAGGAGCCAAGCGGCCCGAGGATTGGGCTGGAAGAACGATGGGGGGTGAATGCGGAACCGCATTCCTCCCAGCTCTTCCTCGATGAACGGCGATCCGGCCAGCCTTTCCGCCCCTTCAAAATCGACGACATCGGCCGTCCGGTCGTTTTCGACTCTCCAGACGCTCCGAAGGTTCGGAGCTTCCCTCATCCAGCGGTCGGCCCATGCGGCGGCCTGGGGCAAGGGGCCGCCCTTGGTCACCAGGACGGCCATCAGCTCGCGGGGGCCTTTCGTCTCGCGGAGGACGAGGTTGCGGAAAAAGCCTTCCTGCGAGACCGGATGATAACCGGCCAGGCCCGTCGCGCCGGCGTCCTCCAAGACGAGGGGGAAGACCGCGGCGGCCGCCGGGCCGAAGATCGGGCATCGGCCGAGAACGACGGTTTTCTTTCGGCTCGGCTTCCCGGGCCGGGCCCGCTCGCGAAGGCCGAGGACAAGCTCTCCGGCCCGCCCCGCGAAGGCGAATTCCATTTTATTCCGATAGCCATAAAGCTCCGGGGAGGGGAGAATCGGCTCGACGACGACGGCGGCGGGGTCGATTCCCGCCGCGGCGAGTGTCCGCCGGACGTGGGCCTCCTTGAGGGCGAGCTGCTTTCCGTAATCGAGATTCTGGAAGGCGCAGCCGCCGCAGGTCCCGAAATGAGGGCAGGCCGCGTCGACCCTCCAGGGCGATGGCCGGATCGTCTCGATGATTTTGAAAAGACGAGGCTTCTTGCCGATGAGACGGGCCCTCACCTCGTCGCCGACGACGGCGCCGGGAAGGAAGGCCTCCCGTCCGTCGGCACGTCCGAAAGCCCAGCCGTGCTTCGGGTCAAAGTCTTCGGCGAGGAGGGTCGCTTCCGGAGCCTTAAACTCCTTGAGCAGCCGCCGGAGGCGCCGGACCGGAAACCCGACGACGTTGTCGTAATCGCCGTCGAGCTTGTCGACGAAGGCGTCGCCGATCTCCTGGACGGCGTAGCTTCCGGCCTTGTCGAGGAATTCGTGCCGGGCGAGATAGGCGTGGATCTCGTCCGGGGTGAGCGGCCGGAAAGTGACGGAGGTCGTTTCGTATCCCGTGACCAGGCGGTTCTCGGCCTTCCGGAAGAGGGCGACCCCCGTGATGACCCTATGCTTCTGGCCCGATAACCGGTTGAGCATGGTCTCGGCCTCGCCCCGGTCCGCCGGTTTTCCGAAGATCTCCTTCCCGAGGCAAACGATCGTGTCGGCGGCGATGACGAGGGCATCGGGCCGCCTCTCGCCGACGTCGCGGGCCTTGGCTTCGGCCGCGGCGAGGGCGAAGCGAAGGGGATCGCTCTTGTCGAAAAGGTTCTCGTCGACTTCGCTGGGGGCGACCTCGAACTCCGAAAAAATCCGACCGAGGAGCTCCCGGCGGCGGGGCGACCGGGAGGCGAGAACGACCTCCATCAGTCCCGGACAAGAGTGAAGCGGACCGGGCGGGCCTTCCCGGCGCGTTCGACGGTCAAGGTCACGATGTCGCCGACCTTGTAATTTTCCAGGGCGCTGAAAAGGTCGTCGTAGGTTTTCACGGGCGTCCGGTCGACGGCCGTGACGATGTCGTTGATGAGCCAGCGTCCGAACCGGTCCCGGCTGAGACCCCGCAGCCCGGCCTCGGCGGCCGCCGTCCCCGGCTGGACCTCCATGATGACCGCCCCCTCGACCCGGGACCGGCGGGCGTACTGGTCGGGGAGGAAGGAGACGCCCAGCCCGGGCCGCGAGACCCGGCCGTAGCGGATGATCTCGGGGACGATCTTCTTGACCGTGTCGACCGGGACGGCGAAGCCGATGCCGCTCGAGGTCCCGCTCGGCGAATAGATCATCGTGTTCATCCCGATGAGCTCGCTGGACGAGTTCAGGAGCGGTCCGCCGCTGTTTCCGGGGTTGATCGAGGCGTCGGTTTGGATCATGTCCCGGATCGTCACGTTGCCCGCCCCGAGCATCTTCCGGCCGAGGGCGCTGACGATGCCCGTGGTGACCGTGTGGTCGAAACCGAACGGGTTGCCGATGGCCACGACCTTCTGCCCGACTTGGAGGTCCCGGCTGGTCCCGGCGGTCACGGGAAAGAGCCCGTTCGTGTCGCCCTGGACCTTGAGGACGGCGATGTCCTTGCTCTCTTCCTTCCCGACGAGCTTGGCGCTCCGCTGCTCCTGGTTGGGGAGGGTGACGAGGTATTCGACGCCGTCCTCGATGACGTGGTAGTTCGTGACGATATGGCCCTTGTCGTCCCAGACGAAGCCGGAGCCGCTGCCGCGGGGGATCTTCTCCTCGGATCCCCAGAAGAAGTCGCGGACGAGGGCGATGTTGGTCACGAAAACGACGGAGTTCTTGTTCTTCTTGACGACCTCGATCGTGTTCTGCTCGTCCGGTGTCAGGATGGTCTGAGCGGCCAGGGGAAGGGTTGCGGTCAAGGCGGCGATGAGAAGCCTTTGGATATTGGCCATGGACATGTCTCCCTCTCCGTTATTCTACCATGTCCTCCCCCCCAGATTGGCAAAGGCGGCGGGGAGGAAGGGCCGGCTCGGCCCGAGAAAAAGGGGGGAGAGGGAATTCAGTCCCAGATCGTCGGTTCCTCGTCGATCGGTTTTTCCGTGACCGGATTCCGTGAGGCCGTCCATGGCCAGGTCTGATTTTGACCGGCGGCCGTGGCCTTGGCTTGGCCCGCGATCTCGTGCCCGGCGATCCGCCCCTGGAAGGCGAAGGTCTGGGGCTTTCCGTCGACCGGGGCCTCGAGGAGGAAGGTCAGGCGGTCGCCGCGGAGCTTGACGTCCTTGAGGGCGGCCTCGGTCCCGTTGAGCTTCACGGCCGCCGTCGGGAACTGGTATTTCTGCTCGACGGTCATCCGGGCTTCGACGTTCCGGCCGCCGAGGGGCATGGTCCAGGTCCATACGCCGCTTGCGTTGGCCGGGACGATCCAGAGAAAGACGTCGTGGCGGATGTCGTCGACGGTCACGACCGAAGCCGCGTCGGGCTTCCAGTCGTCCATGCCGAAATTGTGGGAGACGACCCGGGTGCCGGGCCTGAGCTCCCGGAGGATGCGGGGCCGGAGCTTGAGGTTGACCGAGGTCAGGAGGTACATCGACAGGACCGTGGCTTCCTTGAAATCGGCCAGGAAGAGATCGCCTTCCATGAAGGTCACGCGGTCGGCGACGCCGGCCTTCCTGGCGTTCTCCCGGCTTTCGGCGATCCGGTCGGGATCGAGGTCGATCCCGACGCCTTTCGCGCCGTATTTTTGGGCGGCGCCGATGACGATCCGGCCGTCTCCGCAGCCCAGGTCGTAGAGGATGTCGGCCTTCGTGACGTTGGCCATTTTGAGCATTTCATCGACGACGGGGAACTTCGTCGGGACGTAGGGGACGTCCAGCGGACGGTCCTGGACGGCGAGATCGGCCGCCGGGGCGAGCAGGGCCGGGAGAAATATCGCGGCGAGGACATGCTTTTTCATCATCGGCTCCTTGGAACGGGATACCTTAGCACAGGGGGGAGGCGCGTTCAAGGCTTCAGAAAATCCCCGTCGATGATGAGAAGCGTCGCCCCGGGACCGGAAACCGAGCGGTGCGAACTCATGTCGTCGGAGACGACGTAGGTCATGCCTTTCTTGAGACTGAACGAGCGGCCGTCCTCCATCTCGCTGACGAATTCGCCTTCCAGGCAATGAACGATGTGGCCCTTCCGGCACCAATGGTCGGCGACATAGCCCGCCGAATATTCGACGATCCTGACCCGCAAGCCCGGGAGCTGGACGGTCCGCCAGAACGATCTCCCCGGATCCCCCGGATGTTCCGTCCGAGGAACGGATTCCCAGTCGATGCTCTGAAAAGTATACATACCGGCCTCCTTGAAGCGATTGTCCTCCGAATCGGAGGGAGCGGTCAAGGCCGCGCAAGAGGGGGAACCTTCGGGCCCGGATTTGCGTATTAGGAGAGTGAACCCCTTGAAGGAGGCCGAGATGCGCCTGAAAAGAAATATTTGGACGTCCGTCATCTTCTCCGCCGCGGCCTTGACCATGGCCGCCGGCCTGAACGCCGCCTGCGTCCTCGACGGCGACTGGTTCGACGGTTTCGGCGGACGGGACTACACCGAGAATTTCCAAAAATCGTTTCCCCTCAGGGCCGACGGGGCCTTCAGCCTGAGGAACACCAACGGCTTCATCCACGTTTCGACCTGGAGCCGGGACGAAGTCGATATCCAGGCCAAGAAGATCGCCCGCCGGAACGAAAGCGACCTCGACCGGGTCAAAATCGAAGTCGACGCGACCTCCGCCGCCGTCCGGGTGGACACGATCTATGAACGCTTCCGAAACCTCCGCCTCAAGGTCAACTACGAAATCAAGGTCCCCGAAGGCTGCCGCCTGGAGCTTGTCCGCTCGACAAACGGCGACCTCGAGCTCGCCGGCCGGTTCGGCGAGGTCAAGGCCGGGACGACCAACGGGGACATCCGCCTCGAAAGCGCTTCCGGCCGGGTCGACCTTTCGACGACCAACGGCACGATCCGGGCCAACAATGTCAAGGGTCCGGTCAGGGCCGGCACGACCAACGGAAACGTCGTCCTGGAGCTCGTCGATTTCTCGGGCGAAATCAAGGCGGGCACGACCAACGGGTCGATCCGGCTGCGCCTTTCCGGAGAGCCCAACGCCCGCCTCGTCGCCCGGACGACGAACGGCTCGATCCGGACCGACATCCCGGTCACGATCGAGGGGCGGTTGAACACCCGCCGGAGGCTCGAGGGGACGCTGGGCCGGGGCGGCCCCCTGATCTCGCTTGAGACGACCAACGGCTCAATCACGATCTCCCGCTGATTTTTGTCGCCGCCGCGCTAATTGACATTCGTCCGGACCCGGCCTCGGCTTCGAACTCTGCCGTGGGTTGGAATCTGGGACGTCGTCCCCGGGTCTTTCACTCGGGGCGGCTTGCGATGCCGTGAAGAGAAAAATATCATTTATATATAAAAAATCTCTTGATTTTATGCTAAATGAATAATAAATTATTAATGTGATTGTCCAAAGAGATATCCTCGGGAGCATCAAGCCCTGGATAGGCAAAGATAAAATCATCCTCCTGACCGGACCCAGGCAGGTCGGGAAAACGACCATCTTAAGAATCCTCGATGAAGAGTTGAAGCATTCTTCGAAGACGATTTTCTTTTCCTGCGACCTCGAGATCGGAAATCCCGTTTTCAAGGATCCCCGTCTATTCATCAACCTCCTCGAGAGGGAGCTCCGGGTCGGTGCCAGGCTTAATGTCTTCTTGGACGAATTTCAGTTCATCCCCCAGGCAGGGCTGTTCCTCAAACCGGTCTTCGACCGGCTCAAAGGCCGCGTCCAGTTCTTCGTGTCCGGATCATCTAGCCTCGAGATTTCCCGTAACCGGGAATTTCTGACCGGTCGCAAGGTCGAATTCGCCGTCACTCCCTTCACGTTCCGGGAATGGCTGGGAATCGTTTCGAGGACGTCCTTCCCCGAGGCGATCGAGGTCGATCGTCCGTCCGACGTGGTCGATTTCACGGAGACCTACAAGGCGGAACTCGAGCTGAGAGCCCTGACCTATATCAATTGGGGCGGCTACCCCGAGCCGGCGTTCGAGCCGCCGGACAATAGAAGCTTGATCCTCAGGGAGATCATCGGGACGTATCTCCAGAAAGACGTCGCCGGATTCTTGAATATCGCCAAGCTCGAGAGCTTCAACGGCCTGATCCGGCTGCTCGCCTCTCAGAGGGGCGGCCTGGTCAACAAACACGAGATCAGCTCGACGCTGGGACTGAACATGGCGACCCTGGGCAAGTATCTCTCCGTGCTCGAGGGAACGTACATGTTCACGTTCCTTGCTCCCTTTTTCTCGAATGTCCGGAAAGAGATCAGCAAGATGAAGAAGGTTTACATGTCCGATACCGGCATCCGAAGGATCATCGCCCAGGACCGGCCCGCGGATTCCCTGGACGAGATCGTCGGAGGCGACGCGGAAAATTTCGTTTTCACCGTCCTCAAGAGCGATCCCCGGGTCGCCAAGCTGAACTATTACCGGACGATCGCGAAGTCGGAGGTCGATTTCATCGCCCAAATCGGCGATCGTGTTGTCCCGGTCGAGGTCAAGTTCAGGCCGCGCTTCGCGCGCGTTCCGCCGGCCATCTTGCGTTTTCGCGAAATTTATAAGGGCCGAGCCGGATCTGGCCTTGTCGTGACGCGTGATCATGCCGGCCGGGAGGGCGACGTCCTTTTCGTTCCGTTCTACGCTCTTCCGTTCTTGAAGTGGACTTAGCCGGGAAAAAGGCCGGCCCGGGCGGCCGCCTTGACTTGGCCGCCCCTCTATGGAAGGATACCCTCTCGGATTTTAGCGGTTGCATTATTCATACTTGACGACGCGGCAATTTTAATTCCAAACGGAGAGGCGGAGGTCCGTGTCTGCCTCGAAAGGAGTCCGCCGCATGGCCGGAATCGTCGGTTACGGTGCCTACATCCCGCGACACCGGATCAAGGTCGAGGAGATCGCCAAGGTCTGGGGCGCGGACGCCCCGAGCTATAAAAAAGGCCTCATGCTGGAGGAGAAATCCGTCCCTTCGCCCGACCAGGACACGATCACGATGTCGGTCGAAGCTTCGAAAAGGGCCATCAAGCGGGCGGGGATCGATCCCCGCGAGATCGGGGCCGTCTACGTCGGCTCGGAGTCCCATCCCTACGCCGTGAAGCCGAGCGGAACGGTCGTCGCCGAGGCCCTTGGGGCGACCCCCGATTGCCACACGGCCGACTTCGAGTTCGCTTGCAAGGCCGGGACGGAGGGGATGTTCGTCGCCCTCAATCTCGTCAAGGCCGGGGCGGTCAAATACGGCTTGGCCGTCGGGGCCGACACCTCCCAGGGGGCTCCCGGCGACGCCCTCGAGTATTCGGCCTCGGCCGGGGCGGCGGCGTATCTCTTCGGGAACGATGACCTCCTCGCCGAGGAGGTCGCGACTTGCGCCTTCATGACCGACACCCCGGACTTCTGGCGGCGCGAATACCAATACTATCCCCGCCACGGCGGCCGGTTCACAGGCGACCCGGCCTACTTCAAGCACATCATCGGGGCCGCCGAGGACATCCTGTCCAAGACCGGACTCAAGCCGCCCGATTTCGCCTACGCCGTTTTCCATCAGCCCAACGGGAAGTTCCCCTTCCGGGTGGGCGAGATGCTCGGGTTCTCGAAAAAGCAGATCGAAACCGGCTGGCTGGTCAACAAGCTCGGAAACACTTACTCCGGCTCGTCGCCCCTCGGGCTGACGGCCATCCTCGACGCGGCCAAACCCGCCGACCTCATCCTCATGGTCTCCTACGGTTCGGGAGCGGGCAGCGACGCCTTCATCTGGCGAGTGACGCCGAGGATCGAGGAGGTCCGGAGCCTCGCTCCTCGGACCCGGGACCTCCTCGACGGGGACAAGGTCTATTTGGAATACGGGGCGTACGCCAAGTTCCGCCGCAAGATCCGGAAGGCGGAGTAGGAGAGGACCATGAGAGACGTCGCTGTCATCGGCGTGGGCATGGCCAAGTGGGGAGAGCTCTGGGAAAAGTCCCTCCGCTCGGTCTTCGTCGAATCCGCCCTTCTGGCCCTCGAGGACGCGGGTGTGGACCGGATCGACTCCATGGTCGTCGGCTGCATGTCTTCGGGGCTGTTCGTCGGGCAGGAGCACCTCGGGTCGCTCCTCTCCGATTATCTCGGCCGCGCGCCCGTTCCGGCGGCCCGGGTCGAGTCGGCCTGCGCTTCGGGCGGCCTGGCCCTTCGCCAGGGCTTTCTCGAGGTCGCCTCGGGGATGGCGGACATCGTCCTTGTCGGCGGGGTCGAGAAGATGACCGACGTGACCGGCTGCGAGGCGACCTATGCCTTGGGGACGGCCGCCGACCAGGAATACGAAGGCTTCCACGGCCTGACCTTCCCCGCCCTCTATGCCATGATGGCCGTGGCCCACGCACGCGTATGGGACGACCCGGGAGCAGCTGGCCATGGTCGCGGTCAAGAACCACGACAACGGATCGAAGAACCCGCTGGCCCAGTTCCCGGTCAAGATCAGCGTCGAAGCCGTTCTCAACTCCGTCCTCGTCGCCGACCCGCTCCGGATCCTCGATTGCTCGCCGATCACCGACGGCGCGGCGGCGGTCATCCTCTGCCCGGCGGAGATGGCCGGGAAATTCAAAACCCCCGGGGTCCGGATCGCCGGCACCGGCCAGGCCACGGACACGATCGCCTTGAGTTCCCGGAAGGACCTCTGCTGGCTCGAATCGACCCGCGTCGCCGCCAAAAAGGCCCTGGCCATGGCCGGCCGGAAGGTCGAAGACATGCATTTCTTCGAGGTCCACGACTGCTTCACGATCGCCGAGATCATGGTCATGGAGGCCCTCGGGCTCGTGCCCAAGGGCGCCGGGGGAAAGGCCGTGGCGGAGGGCCTGACCCGCCTCGACGGAAAGTTCCCGGTCAATCCGAGCGGCGGCCTCAAGGCCAAGGGCCATCCCGTCGGGGCGACGGGCGTCGCCCAGGCCGTCGAGGCCGTCAAGCAGCTCCGCGGCGAAGCCGGGCCTCGCCAGGTCAAGGGGGCGAGGCGCGGTCTGACCCAGAACATGGGCGGGACGGGGGGAAGCTCCGTCGTCCATGTCTTCGAGGCGATGTAGGAGGTAGCCATGCCGACCCCATCGAAACACTGGAGAGAAATCCCCCAGCGCTACCGCCTCGAAGCCGGGAAATGCACCCGATGCGGCTATGTCGCCTTTCCCCCGCGTCTCGTCTGCCCGGAGTGCGGCAACCGCGAGTTCGCTCCCGTCAAGCTGGCCGAGACAGGGACCTTGCTGACCTATACGGTCGTCCGGGTCGCGCCCGGGGGATTCGAGGACGAGGCCCCCTACGCCGTGGGCATCGCCGAGCTGGCCGACGGGGTCAAGCTCACGGCCCAGGTCGCCGATTGCGCCTTCGCCGACCTCAAGGTCGGGCTTAAGGTCCGGCTCGAGTTCCGGAAGCTGAGCGAGGACGGCGCGGCCGGCGTCATCGCCTACGGTTACAAGTTCGTCCCCGCTTAAATAGACAAAGAGAGACCGTTTTGTAAAACGATCTCTCTTGGAAACGAGGATGTTCAGAATCGAGACGAAGATCGACGTCCAGAGCCCGGAGTACCGGCAGAACTTCGACCGGATGACCAAGGTCATGGCCGAGTACCGGGAGCGCCTGGCGAATGTCCGGGAGGGCGGCCCCCCGAAGTACCGTGAGCTCCACAAATCGCGGAAAAAGCTCCTTGTCCGGGAGCGCCTGGACAGGCTTTTCGACCGGAACACGCCCTTTCTCGAGCTCAGCCCGCTGGCCGCCAACGGGATGTACGACGACGAAGCCCCGGCGGCGGGCATGGTCACCGGCATCGGCGTCGTCCACGGCCGCGAGGTCCTCGTCGTGGCCAACGACGCCACGGTCAAAGGCGGGACGTACTTCCCGATGACGATCAAGAAGCACATCCGCGCCCAGGAGGTGGCCCTCGAAAACCGGCTGCCGTGCGTCTATCTCGTCGACTCCGGGGGGATATTCCTTCCCCATCAAGCGGGCACCTTCCCCGACAAGGAGCATTTCGGCCGGATCTTCTACAACCAGGCCCGCCTCTCGGCCCTGGGGATTCCCCAGATCTCGATCGTCATGGGCTCGTGCACGGCCGGCGGGGCCTACGTCCCGGCGATGAGCGATGAGACGGTCATCGTCCGGCGCCAGGGGACGATCTTCATCGGCGGACCGCCCCTCGTCAAGGCGGCCACGGGCGAGGACGTGTCCGACGAGGACTTGGGCGGGGCGGACGTCCACTGCCGCATTTCCGGCGTTTCGGACTACTACGCCCGGAACGACGAGCACGCCCTCGAAATCGCCCGGAACATCGTCGAAACCCTCGACCCGCCGCGGCGGTTCGCCCTCGACCGGTCCGAGCCCGAGGACCCCGCCTATGACCCCCAGGAACTCTACGGGATCGTCCCCCGCGACCTCCGCAAGCCGTTCGACATCAAGGAGGTCATCGCCCGCCTCGTCGACGGCAGCCGCTTCCAGGAATTCAAGGAGCTCTACGCCCCGACCCTCGTCTGCGGCTTCGCCCGGATCATGGGCTATCCGGTCGGAATCCTGGCCAACAACGGAGTCCTCTTTTCCGAAAGCTCCCTCAAGGGCGCCCATTTCATCACCCTCTGCGCCATGCGCAAGATCCCCCTCGTCTTCCTCCAGAACATCACCGGCTTCATCGTCGGCAAGGAATACGAGCACCGCGGGATCGCCAAGGACGGGGCCAAGCTCGTCCACGCCGTGGCCAACGCCGACGTCCCCAAATTCACGGTCATCGTCGGCGGATCCTACGGCGCGGGCAATTACGCCATGTGCGGCCGGGCCTACGGGCCGCGCCTTCTGTGGATGTGGCCCAACGCCCGGATCAGCGTCATGGGCGGCGAACAGGCGGCCCACGTCCTCGTCACGGTCAAGATCAAGAGGCTCCAGGAGCAGGGGACGAAGCTTTCCGAAGAGGACAAGGCGGCGATCGCCAAGCCCATCCTCGAAAAATACGAGGCGGAGGCGAGCCCTTACTTCAGCACGGCCAGGCTCTGGGACGACGGCCTGCTCGACCCCCTGGAGACGCGGGCGGCGCTGGCCCTGGGGATGGCCATGAGCTTGAACGCGCCCATACCCGATTATCGGGTTGGGATATTCCGAATGTGAACGAGAAAGGAGGTTTCTATGGCCGTTAAGAACTACACGACGATTTTCATCGAGAGGGAAGGCCGGGTCGGCCGAATCTGGTTCAACCGGCCCGAGGTCCACAACGCCTTCAACGCGATCATGATCCGGGAGCTCCGCGACGCCCTGGCCGACGTCCGCCAGGATCCCCAGGTCCGGGTCGTGATCCTGTCCGGGCGGGGGACGTCGTTTTGCGCCGGGGCCGACCTGAACTGGCTCCGGGAGATTGTCCACTATTCCTACAACGAGAACCTCCAGGAGTCGGCCGAGCTGGCCGACTGCCTGGAGGAGCTCTACGCCCTCCCCAAGCCGACGATCGCCCGGGTCAATGGTTCGGCGATCGGCGGGGGCAACGGTTTCCTGGCCGCCTGCGACATCATCATCGCTTCGCGGGAGGCCGTTTTCGGGCTGAGCGAAGCCAAGCTCGGGCTCGTCCCGGCGGTCATTTCGCCCTACATCGTCCGCCGGATCGGCGAAGCCAGGGCCCGGCGCTATTTCCTGACCGGCGAGCGGATCGACGCTGCCCGGGCCGAGGAAGTCGGCCTCATCAACCGGTCCCTCGACCCTGGGATGCTCGATGCCCAGATCGACGACTTCGTCCGGATGCTCCTGACTTCGGGTCCGGAAGCCCTGGCCAAGACCAAGGACCTGCTCCGGAGCATCCCCCGGCTCAGCTTCGAGGAGGCCAAGCGCTTTTCGATCGAGATGATCGCCAAACTGAGAATCAGCGCCGAAGCCCAGGAGGGCATGGCCGCGTTCCTGGAGAAGCGGAAGCCCAAGTGGGCCGAGTGAATCCCGGAGGATGTTCAAGAAAATCCTGATCGCCAACCGGGGCGAAATCGCCGTCCGGGTCGTCAAGGCTTGCCGGGAGATGGGGATTCATTCGGTGGCGGTCTATTCCGAGGCCGACCGGGCCTCTCTCCACGTCCGTCTGGCCGACGAGGCCGTCCCGATCGGTCCCCCGCCCGCGGCCGAAAGCTATCTCGACATGGAGAAAATCGTCCGAGCCGCCCGCCGGACGGGCGCCGAGGCGATCCATCCCGGCTACGGCTTCCTGGCCGAGAACGCCGCTTTCGCCCGGGTTTGCGCCGAAGCCGGCCTGGTCTTCATCGGGCCGACGGCCGCGGCCTTGGAGCTCGTCGGCGACAAGGTCCGGGCCCGCCAGACGATGGAAAAGGCCGGCATCCCTATTATCCCGGGGATGAAAAGCGCCGCCGCGTCGCCGGCCGAATTCGAGAAGGCGGCCCGGATGCTCGGCTATCCCGTGATCGTCAAGGCGTCGGCCGGGGGAGGGGGCAAGGGGATGCGGATCGTCGAAGGGGAAAAGGACCTCCGGCCGGCCCTCGAAGCCGGGATGAGGGAGGCCAAGTCCGCCTTCGGCGACGAATCGGTTTTTCTCGAAAAATACATCGAAAACCCCCGCCACGTCGAAATCCAGGTCTTGTCCGACACTCTGGGCCGGACGATCCACCTTTGCGAGAGGGAATGTTCGATCCAGCGCCGGCATCAGAAGATCGTCGAGGAGACGCCGTCGACGGCCCTGGATCCGCCCCTGAGAGCCCTCATGGGAGAGACGGCCAGGCGGGCGATGGAGGCGGCGGGGTACATCAATGCCGGGACGGTCGAGTTCCTCCTCGACCGGAACCGGAATTTCTATTTTCTCGAAGTCAACGCCCGGCTCCAGGTCGAGCATCCCGTGACCGAGCTCGTCACGGGGGTCGACCTCGTCCGGCAGCAGATCCTTGTCGCCGCCGGGGAGCGGCTTGAGATCGAGCAGGAGGACGTCCGCCAGCGCGGCCATGCCCTCGAGTGCCGGATTTACGCCGAAGACCCGGAGCGGAACTTTCTTCCCTCTCCGGGGAAAATCCGCGTCCTTCGGGAGCCGGGCGGACCGGGAGTCCGGTTCGACAGCGGGATCTTTGAGGGCTGGGAGGTCCCGATTTATTACGACCCGATCCTGGCCAAGCTCGTCGTCTGGGCGGAAAACCGGGAGCGGGCCTGCCGAAGGATGGCCGCGGCCCTGGACGAGACGGTCATTCTGGGGATCAAGACGCCGCTGGCCTTTCTTCGGGACGTCGTCACCCACGAGGCTTTTCTGGCCGGCCGGACGGACACGGGTTTCCTTGCCAGGCATTTCGAGGCCTGGACGGCGCGGCCGGCGGACGAGCCCGGGCTTCGGCTGGCCCTCGCCGCGGCGGCTTATGCGGAGACGAGGGCCGCGGCGAGGCCGGATCGCGGAAAGGCCGGGCAGCCGGCCGTGGAAGCGGCCACGCCTTGGACGAGCCTGGGCCGATGGAGAAACGGGGGAGCCTGAGGATGGAGTTCGAATATCTCGTCGACGGCGCGGTCCGGAAGGTCGCGGTCGAGGTCAAGGACGGCCTGGTGCGATTCCAGGAGGGTGAAACGGTTTTCGAAGCCGAAATCCTGGCCGTCTCGGACTCCGAGCTCTTCCTTTCGGTCGAAGGCGCGGGCCGACGGATACTTCTCGCTCGGGACGGAGATCGGAGGCTCGTTTTCCACGGCGGGAGGGAGTATGTCCTCGAGGCGCCGGGCAAGGCGGAAGGCGCTTCTTTCCAAGGCGAGGACGGAGGAAAGGAGGGCGGAATCGTCAAGGCCCCGATGCCCGGCAAGGTCATCAAGGTCCTCGTCGCCGAGGGCGAGCCCGTCCGCAAGAACCAGACCCTCCTCATCGTCGAGGCCATGAAGATGGAGAACGAAATCAAGGCGGGGCGGGAATGCGTCGTCCGCAAGGTCCATGTCGCCGCCGGCGACCTCGTCGATGCCGCCCGCCCTCTTATCGAACTTGAATGAATGGGGACGGTTCTATTTTTTGGTTTGATAAAAAATAGAACCGTCCCCTTTTTTCCAAGGAGGCGAAGATGACGCTCGACCTCGAAGAATCCCTGAAGGATTGCCGGGAAATGGTCCGGGATTTCGCCCGGACCGAGGTCGCCCCCCATATCCGGGAATGGGATGAGAAGGCGGTTTTCCCCAAGGACGTCCTCCACAAACTGGGAGAGCTTGGCCTGATGGGGATCATCATCCCCGAAGAGTTCGGCGGGGCCGGTCTGACGTACCGCCATTATATCGCCATCCTCGAGGAGCTGGGGGCCGTCGAGGGAGGGATCGCCCTTTCGGTCGCGGCCCACAACTCCCTCTGCACGAATCATCTCTACCTGTTCGGGTCGGACGAGCACAGGAAAACATGGCTGCCGCGGCTGGCCCGGGGAGAGGTCATCGGCGCATGGGGCCTGACTGAGCCCGAGGCCGGTTCGGACGCCGGGGCGACGAAAACGACGGCCGTCCGCGATGGGGAGGGATGGGTTCTCAACGGGACCAAGAATTTCATCACCCACGCCGGCGGCGGCGGAGCGGCCGTCGTCGTCGCCCGGACTCGCCCCGGGACGGATCATCGCGGCATCTCGGCCTTTTTCCTTCCTCTCGATGCGCCGGGCGTGTCCGTCGGAAAGCACGAGGACAAGATCGGAATGCGGATCTCGGACACGTGCTCCCTCGTCTTCGAGGACTGCCGCCTGCCGGGAGACGCGCTCCTCGGAAAAGAAGGCGAAGGCTTCATTCAAGCCATGGAAGTCCTCGACGGCGGGCGGATCTCGATCGCCGCCCTCTCGGTCGGCATCGGCCGGGGAGCCCTGGACGCGGCCGCGGCCTATGCCAAGCAGCGCCGCCAGTTCGGCCGTCCCATCGGCGCCTTCCAAGCCATCCGCTTCAAGCTGGCCGACATGGCGACCCTCCTTCAGGCGGCCCGCCTCCTGACCGAGAGCGCCGCCGATTCCAAGGACGCCGGCCGGAAGACGACCCTCATCTCCTCCCAGGCCAAGCTCTACGCCTCCGAAGTCGCGGTCAAGGTCGCCGAGGAAGCCGTCCAGATCCACGGCGGCTACGGCTACTGCAAGGACTATCCGGTCGAAAAATTCTGGCGCGATGCCAAGCTCTGCACGATCGGCGAGGGGACGAGCGAGATCCAGCGTCTCGTCATCGCCCGGGAAATTCTCGGAGAATAGAAAAAGGAGTTTTAGGCCGCGTCTCGGATGCGGATCGAGAGCGCGTAGTCGGCCATCATCTCGTCGAACATCTCGGGCTCTTTTTCCTTGAGCTCGACGGCGTAATCGAGGAAGGCCTTGATCCCGTCGGTCAGGACCTTGTGCGTCCGGCGCATGAGGTTCTCCGACTTGGCCGCCTCATGGATGAACAGCCGGTGGGGGAATTTCTCCTTGAAGATCTTCACGTCGCAGGCGAAATGGAGGATGTAGATCATGTCGTGGAAGATCGGCCCGAAGTTGTAGGTGATGGCCCGCTCCTTGAAGGCGTGCCAGACCGGCTCGGCCTTGACGTACTCCTTGATGACCGGCTCCATGGCCTCGGGCGAGACGTATTCGACGGAATCGGCCTGGCGCCGGTACGCCTTGAGTTCCTCGAGCGTGGCCGAGCGGAGCTTCCGCAAGTCGACGGCCGGGTGCTTGAGGGCGGCGAAATTGGCGATGAAGAGGTTCCGCATCTCGGAGCGGAACATATAGCTCTTGATGTAGAGGAGCTGCCGGCGTTTTTCCTTGTTCTCCCGGCGCTCGAGGAAACGCTCGACGATGAACACGGCGGCCAGGATTTCCAGGGGGATGGCGGCCAGATGGAGGAGGAACTCCCAGTGGGTCAGGTGCTCGACGACGAGGAAGACCGCCGAGGCGGCGATGAGGCCGACGTAGAACTCGACGTGCTTGACCTTCTTCTTCACGGCCGTAGATTATCCCACCCCGTCCCCGCCGTCAACCGCTTTTCACTGGTTTCTGGGCGTGTCGCGGCGACATGGCCATCCTCTAACCCCGGCCCCGGGGAACCAGTCCCGTCGGTTCCCCCCATCGGCGTAGCCGATGGGACCCCCTTCCGCTACGGGGTCATGAGGACGGCCATGCCACCGCCTGACACGCCGGGCCCTTCGAAGAGCGTCTGCGGGGCGGCAAAACCTCATGACGTTCCGGCCGTTCTCGAACGCCAGCGAGGGCTCGGGACTTTATGTCATCGAGGCCTACGAGGCCGGCCGTCCGCCGATGTTCTGGAGCCCGGAGTTCACGGAATTAAGAAAACGGTATTCTCCGGAGAGAAATTAGGCGGGCGGGCGGGATTGGGGTAAAATAGCCGGCGGAGGCTGGCCATGGCCCCGACCCGCGATGAGCTCGAAGAGATCCGCCGCGCGGCCGAAGCCTGGGCGAAGGCGGTCCTCGATCCCGCCCTGAAGCAATCGCCAGAGCGAAAGCCCGTTTTCCGGACCTCGTCCCTCGAGGATGTCCCCCGGATCGCCACGCCTCTCGACACGCCGGCCCTCGATTACCTCGGCGACCTCGGCTTTCCGGGGCAGTTCCCGTTCACCCGAGGCGTCCAGCCGACGATGTACCGCGGCCGGCTCTGGACGATGCGACAGTACGCCGGATTCGCCACGGCCCGGGAGACGAACGAGCGCTTCCGGTTCCTCCTCGAACAGGGCCAAACCGGGCTGTCCGTCGCTTTCGACCTGCCGACCCAGGTCGGCCTGGATTCGGACCATCCCCTGGCCGCCGGAGAGGTCGGGAAAACGGGCGTCGCCGTGGATACCCTGGCCGACATGGAGGCCCTCTTCGACCGGATCCCCCTCGACAAGGTCTCGACCTCGATGACGATCAACGCCACGGCGGCCGTCCTCCTGGCCATGTACATCGCCGTGGCCGAGAAGCGGGGGATTTCGCCCGCGTCCCTCTCCGGGACCGTCCAGAACGACATCCTTAAGGAGTATATCGCCCGGGGGACTTACATTTATCCTCCCCAGCCGTCGATGCGGCTCGTGACGGACATCTTCGATTATTGCCCCCGGGAGCTTCCTCTCTGGAACACGATCTCGATTTCCGGCTATCACATCCGCGAAGCGGGAGCCACGGCCGCCCAGGAGATCGGATTCACCCTGGCCGACGGGATCGCCTACGTCGAGGCCGCCGTCTCGCGGGGGCTTGACGTCGACCGGTTCGGCGCCCGCCTCTCGTTTTTCTTCAACGCCCATAACGACCTCTTCGAGGAAGTCGCCAAGTTCCGGGCCGCCCGCCGGCTCTGGGCGCGGATCATGAAGGACCGGTTCGGGGCCGATGCGCCGAAGGCCCGGACGATGCGCTTCCACTGCCAGACGGCGGGCAGCGCCCTCACGGCCCAACAGCCCGAAAACAACATCGTCCGGGTGACGATCCAAGCCCTGGCCGCGGTCCTCGGCGGGGCCCAGAGCCTCCATACGAATTCCCGGGACGAAGCCCTGGCTCTCCCGACCGAGACCTCGGTCCGGATCGCCCTCCGGACGCAGCAAATCCTGGCCTGCGAGTCGGGCGTCGCCGACACGATCGACCCCCTCGGGGGATCGTATTTTGTCGAGACGTTGACGGACGGGCTCGAGAAACAGGCCCGGGCGGTCATCGAGGCCGTGGACCGGAAGGGAGGCATGATCCGGGCGATCGAGGAGGGATACGTCCAGAGGCAGATCCAGGATTCCGCCTTCGCCTCCCAGAAAAAGGTCGAGGCGGGGGAGGATGTCGTCGTCGGCGTCAATCGCTACCGGGTCGAAGAGCCCGAGCCCGAGGGCATCCTGAAAGTCGACCCCGCGGTCGAGGCCGAGCAGGTCAAGCGTCTGGCCGAGATCAAAGCCGGGCGGAACGCCGAGGCGGTCGCGGTGAGCCTGGACCGCATCCGCGAGGCGGCCCGGACGACGGACAACCTGCTTCCCCCGATCCTGGAAGCCGTCAGGGTCTACGCGACGCTGGGGGAGATTTCCGGCGTCCTGGGAGAGGTTTTCGGCGCTTATCGGGAAAGGGTGGTCATATGATCCGGAAAATCGAGCATGTCGGGATCGCCGTCCGCGATCTGGACGCGGCGGCGGCCTTCTTTCGGGACGTCCTGGGACTGCCTTTCGAAGGCTACGAGGACTTGCCGGACCGGCAACTCCGGATCGCCGTCTTCGACCTGGCCGGCGTCCGCCTCGAGCTTCTTCAGCCGACCTCTCCGGACGCGGCCATCGCCTCTTTTGTCGAAAGAACGGGCGGCGGCCTTCATCATCTCGCCTTGACGGTCGACGACGTCGGCGCCGAGCTGGCCCAGCTTTCGGCCGCCGGGGTGGAGATCATCGACCGGGAGCCCCGTCTTGGCGCGGCCGGGGCGAAAATCGCCTTTCTCGCCCCCCGATCGACGTTCAAGGTGTTGATCGAACTCTGCCAAAAACCGCGACGGGGATAGAACCTCGTTCAGGGGATGTCAATTCGCGTTGCCCAGCGGAAAAATTTATTCTCTTTTTTTAAATAATACTCATAATTGACATATATGTCGATTATAAGTAATATAAATCAGGAGATGGATAAATGACCGTCTTGAATCCCAGGCAAGCGGTGGAGGTTTTTCACCTGGTCGTGCTCGATCAGATCGGCCGGAAAGTGGATAAGCCAAAATGGGTCCTGAAAGGCGGCTGCAACCTCCGGTTTTACTTTAGGAGCCCGCGGTATTCCGACGACATGGATCTTGACGTTCAAGGCATCCCGATCGACATCCTTCGCGAGAAGATGAGAGCCGTCCTGTCCGGAAGGCCTTTCCAGACCCTTCTCGAGGTCCGCGGCATCTCCGTCGAGCACATGACGGAGCATAAGCAAACCGACACGACGCAACGATGGAAATTCGGCCTTTCGGTCCCCGGTCAGGACGAACCGGTCCCGACGAAGATCGAATTCTCGAGGAGGGGCCATGATGAGGGGATCGTTTTCGAACCCGTCTCCCCCGAGATCGTCCGTCTCTATGAGCTTCCGCACCTGCTGGCCAGTCACTATGACGCACCGGCCGCGTGGCGGCAGAAAACGGGCGCTATCTTGTCCCGGGCCGCGTCCCAGGCTAGGGATGTCTTCGACCTTCATGTCCTCCTGGGGACGGGGCGGAAACCCGCTCCGGACGTGACAAGCCGGGATGAGTCCGGCCTCGACCGGATCAAAGAGAGCGTCTTGGCCGTGGATTTCGGGCAGTTCAAAAGCCAGGTGATCTCTTATCTCGAACCCGACCTCCAGCCCCATTACGATTCGGAAAAAACCTGGGAGGCAATGAGATGGCGCATCATCGAGGCCCTCGGGGAGGGGCCGTCGTGAGACTGATCGATGTCCACGCCCGGCTTCTCAAGATGGGCGTGCCCGTTTTCCAGACCTCGGACGCCGCCGCGTTCCTCGGCATCGGCGGCGCCCACGCCAGCAAAATGCTGGCCCGCCTGGCCGAATCGGGACATCTGGCGAAACTAGGACGGGGCCGATGGGGATTCGAGGGAAGGATCGATCCCTTCGCCCTTCCGGAATACCTCACGGCGCCCTATCCGAGCTATGTCTCGCTTCAATCGGCCCTTTACCAGCACGGGATGATCTCCCAGATTCCCGCCATGACCTATGCCGTCTCGATCGCCCGGACCCGGAAGTTCACGACGGCCCTGGGGACGGTATCGGTTCACCATGTCGATCCGTCGTTCTTCTTCGGTCATCGGACCGCCGGGAGGGGCCCGGGGAAGATCGCCACGCCAGAAAAGGCGCTGATGGATTTTCTCTACTTGAGCCCGACGCGAACGCGTCTCTTCCGGGCCCTGCCGGAGCTCGAATTCCCCGCGGGCTTCAAATTCGCGGAGGCCCGGAGGATCATCCGGCGCATCCGTCCGGTCCGCCGGCGGAATCACGTCATCCGTCGGTTCGAGGAACTCCTGAAGGTTCGATCCGGCAAACGATCCCGGGGCTCAGGCCAGGATTTGGCGGCCTCGGCCGCCTCCGGCGTAATCCAACGAGGAGATTGAGCGGCGGGACGGGGGGATTCGCGATGTCCCGGAGTTGCGGGTGTGATGACACGGCCGAACAGGCGTGGAATACTGGAAAAAAAGGAGAAGGACATGTCGGAGCCTCTGGTATGGATACTCTTAATCGTCATCGCCGCCCTCATCGCCCTGCTCCTCATCCGCGACAAGCCCTTGCGGAAAAAAGTGGCGGCGTTCTTCCAGGGCATCGGAAGGTCTTTCCAACGTGCCCGGCTGAGGAGGAAGATCAAGAGCGGACAGGCGGCCCAGGAGGAGATCCTTCGACGGCTGGGCCAAGCGGCCTGGAAAGCCGGCCACAAGCCCGAGACATCGGCCGAGGCGGTCCGCGAGCTGACCGCCCTGGAAGAGATGATCAAAGCTAAAAACGAAGACGTCGAAAGGCTCGAGGCCGAGACGGCCCGGATCAGGCAGGCTCAAACGGAGTTTCTGGAATCGCAGAAAGCCAGAATCCGGGAACGGGAAGAAAAGACCCGCCCGCCCAGGGAAGAGCTCGGCCGGCTGCGGACCAAGCTTCAGGAGGTCGAAAGCGGGATCGGCAAGGCCGAAAAGGCCGTCCGCGAGGCCGAAGCGGAAAGGCGCCGGGCGGAAGGCGAAATCGCTAAAATCGAGGCGGATGCCTCCCTTCCCCCCGACCGGAAGCAAGCCCGGGAGGCGGAGCTGCGGACTCTCGTCCAGGCCGCGAGCCAAAACTTCGCCGCCGGCGAATCCAGCCTCCCGCCGTTGCGCGAGGAGCGGGCGGCTTTGAACAAGTCCATGGCCGAGCTCCAGGCTATCCTCGACGACGCCGCCAGGGAAATCGGCCGCTGGACCGACGAACAAAAGGAAAAGACGAAGGCGACGGACGCCCAGGCGTCCGATCTCGCGAAAAAAATAGCCGGGGTGAAGTCCGAGGTCAGGGACTTGACGAAAAAAGAGGACCCGCGCTGGGCCGCGCTGGGCCGGGATGTTCTCGGCCGAAGGACCGGCGATCCCTCCTTGACGGCCCTCTATGCCGAGTTCGACAAACTCGATCAAAACCTGCGCGGCGTCGAAGAGCGCCTCAAGACCCTCCGGAAATAGACCCGCCCGATCTTTCGGACTTGGCCGCCGGCCGGCGAGCCGGGCCGTGAACGTCTGGGCGAGGCCAAGCCTCTGGTCGAGACCGGCGGATGGCCGGCCTTACTGGGCCCGATCGATGAGGTAATCGGCGACCTGGAGGCCGTAGACGTCCGGGTCGAGGGTTTTGAGGATCGTCCGGCGGAAGCGGCCCGTATCGGGGTCGACCTCGGCCAGGTCGACGGCCGGCCCGTCGATTTTTCGCCCGTCGGGGTCGGTGATGAGCTTGACCAGCGGCCGGGTCACGAATCCCGGCAGGGGGTTGTTCTCGATGACAAGCCCGACTTCCCCGGAATCCAAGGCCCCCAGCGTCCCGACGGGATAGACGCCCATCATCTCGGCGAACGTCTTGAAGAGAAGGGGATCGAATTCCTCGGCGCAGACCTCTTTCATCAGCCGGAGGGCTTCCCAGGGAGTGAACGTTTTGGGCCGATAGATCCGTTTGGTCGTGATCGCGTCGTAGTAGTCGACGACTTTCACGATCCGGCTGTACAGGTGCGTCCGCCGGCGCTCGAGATATCGGGGATAGCCTCCCAGGCCGGGTTTGATATGGTGTTCCAAGGCGACTTCGATGGCCGCTTCGGGGACGCCTTCCGTCTGGGTCCGGGAAGCCAGCCTTCCGGCCCCGTAGGGGGAGTGCTTCTCCATCAGGGCCCGCTCCCCCGGGTCGAGTTTGCCCGGCTTGTTCCAGACGGCGTCGTCGATGTCGAACTTGCCGACGTCGTGGAGGCAGGCGCTGACCCCAAGTTCGATGAGCTCGGGCCGGTTCAGCCCGAGCCGCCGCCCGAGGGCCAGGGAAAGGATGCAGACGTTGACCGAGTGGTTGAGGGTGTACTCCTGGAAATTCTTGATGTTCGTCAAGCCGATGAGAAGGGATTCGTGGGAGATGAGATGATTGATCAGCGACTGGACCCACCGCCGGGTCAGATGAATCCTCATCGCCTTCCTCTCGCCCTCGAACATATCCTTGAGATGATAGACCCCCATCATGAAGATGGGGATCGCGCTCTTTTCGGAAAGCTCGGGGTGAACCTCCTCCGGAATTTTCTTGAGACGGATGTGCGGGAAAACGGCCCGTTCGAACTCGTCGGCGAGCCGTTCGAAGGACACGCCCTTGGAAGCGTCGCGGGGGGCGAGGAAGGCCAGGAACCGGCCGAGCTCCGCCTCGTCGAGGCCCGCGGCGAAGGTCATCGTCCCGATCTCGCGGGCCAGGAACTCCTCGAAGACCGATTTGTAGATGAGATAATTGGCGACGTTGAACTTCATCCGGGCCTTGTTGACGAAAAAGGCGTCCCGCCGGATATCGATTTCGACTTCCGTGTCGGTTTGGAAGGCCTGGCGGAGGGACTGGAAGCACGCGCCCAGGCGCTCGACGAAATTGCTGTTCGTCGGCTCGTAGACTTTGCTCAGCTTGAGGACGATATGGAGATGGGTCATGATGTCGAGGGCGGTCTTCGAGCTGAGCCCGGGCGTCTGTTCCTCGGTCAGGGTGGTCATCGGGGGTTCTCCTGAGCCTCGGGCGCAACGATCCGCCGAAGGGCGGCCTCGACTTCCTTTCGGATCGGCTTTGGCCTAGCTTTTCGGCAGGCTTTCAAAGCTTCGACGGCGGGCGGTGTGGCCATGGCTTCGAGAGCTCGGACCGCGGCAAGCCTGGTCCCCGGCCTGCGTCCCGGGCCGAAGAGCCGGCGTTTCCTGAGCAGGCGGCCGAGGATGGCGGAAGCTTCGTCGGCCCGGCTTCTTCCCAGGGCCGCGACGACGGCCTCCCGCTCGGCCTCCGATTTCGATCGGAAGGCCCTGGCCGAGGCGAGGGCGATGAGGTCGTCGAGGACTCCCCGATCGTCCCCGGCTTGGATGGATTTCAAGGCTTCGACGCGGATGTCCTCATCAGGGTCCTGGAAGAGGCGGCGCAGGCCCGACCTGGCCCGCTCGTCGGCGAACGTTCCGAGGACGCCGGCCGCCCTGAGCCTGACGTCCTTGCTCTTCCATTTGAGGACGTCGAGGAGGAAAGGGGTCGCCGCCGGGTCCCTTCTCCGGGCGCAGATGTCGATCGCGGCGATCGTGAACAGGGGGCGGTCCTCCCGCCCTTGGCGGAGGAATTGCCGAAGATCCTCCCCGGCCATTTGCTCGAAGAATTCCCCGGCCTCCTCCCTGAATCCGAGCCGCCCGATTTTCTCGAAGAGGTCCGCGGCCAGGGGAAGGCCGGGGCGGCCGATGAAGCGGAGGAATTCGAAAAACGCCTTGACGTCGAACGTCCGCCGTTCGAGAAGGACCTCCCCGATCTGGGCGGCGGGGAAATTCTCCCGCATGGCGCGGAAAAAATTCTCGAGAGCCGTCGCCCGGGGGGGCGAGTCGAGGAGGAAGCGGCGAAGGAGCTCGCCGAGCCGGTTCAGCAGGCGCATGAGCCGGATGAATTCCGCTTTGCGAAGCCTGGCCCGGACGTGTTGATTGAGAAACTCCAGGAGCCGGGCGAAGGCTTCGGCCCGCTCCTCGGCCCAGAGGAGCTCGAAGATCAAGTCCGGAAAATGCCGCTCGGCCGGCTCCCGCCTCTCGGCCGCGACCATGGCCTCGACATGGCGGGCGTCCTCCTCGGTCAGGCGGGCGCAGAGGCCTTCGGCTTCGTCGGGTTCGGTGTCCGCCCTTCGGGCGAGCTCGAGGGACCGCCGGGCGATCTCGGCCGCGTCTTCCGGGGTGAAATCGATCCGGCCCTTGTGGAGGGCCTCCCGGTCGAGGTCGAATTCGCGGGGCAAGTCCTGGTCGCCGGAAATCTTGGCCTCGACGAATTCGTCGGGGGAGATGTAGCGGATGTGCTCGAAATCCCGCTGCCAAAGGGCGTCGACGATGTCGCTTTCGTCGAGCGGGAGGAGGGAGACGGTCCGGATGAGCTCGATGAAATTCGAAAACTCCTCCCGCGGCAGTCCCCGCAGAAAAATCAATTTTTGCATTCCGTCCTTGTAGAAAAAATAGGGCAGGCTTCGGAGGGGATTCTCTTCGGCGAGGACGGCTTCGCCCCGGCAGAGAAAAGCGTCTTTTTGGACTTCGAGTTCGAGCTCGGGGATCCGTTCGAGAAACGACGCCAGGCGAGCGAAGACGTTGTCTTGGAGGGCGGCGATGGAATCGTGCCCCGGGGGGAAAATCTTCGCCGCGGAAACGGCCCGGACAAGGGAGGCGCAGATTTCGCGGACCTCGGGAAGGCATTTCTTGTCGGGGGAGGAGTCGGGCGGGGGAGAATGTCCTCCTTTCCCGCCGACGCCGGGTTGGGGACTCCGCCCCGCGGTTTTTTCCGGGGCCATCTTATTGGTCAGGGAAGATGATAACACCGGCCGGCGAAGGGCGTCAATCGCAGGGGGCGATCTCGACGAGGAGGGCGTCGCTCTCGACGGCCTGGCCGGGGGCGATGTGGACGGCCCGGACGATCCCTCCTTTCCGGCTGAAGATCTCGTTCTCCATTTTCATGGCTTCGATGATGAGGAGGGGCGACCGCGGGGCGATCCGGTCGCCGGCCTTGACGTGGACCCGGACGATCTTGCCCGGCATGGCCGACTTGACGGCCTCCGGCCCGGACTGCTCCCACTGGGCCCGCAGCCGCCGCGTCCGGAGCTTCCGTTCGTCGAGGATCTCGAGCTCGAAATCGTGATGGCGGAAGTGGAGCTCGAGGCGGCCGCTCTGGAAGGCGTAGACGATGTCGCAGGAGCGCCGGTCGACGAGGACGGAAAGGGAATCGGCGGAGAACGACCGGACCTCGACGACGTGCATCTGGCCGTCGAAAGCGACCTGGAAGCGTCCCTCGTTCAAAGGGGTGAACTCGATCGTCCTCTCCCGGCCGTCGATGAGGGCGACGAATCTCTTCATCGCTCGAAGCCTCCCGGGCGTCCGGAAGTCTTCCAGGGCGAGGGAGCCATCCGGGCGAGAAATTGGATCGTCTCGCCGCGGTCCTCGGCCAGCCAGGCCAGGACGGCCGCGGCCGCCAGGGCCAAGGGCTCGGGCCGATGGCCGGCTTCCCGGAGAAGCTCCTCCCGGCGGCGGGGAACGAAGTGGGTGTCGTAGCGGCCTTGGAGGAATTCGGGATGGCGGACGATTTGCCGGAGAAAGGGGATGTTCGTCCGGACGCCGGTCAGGACGTATTCCTCGAGGGCCCTTTGCATCCGGGAGAGGGCCTGCTTTCGGTTTTCGCCCCAGACGACGAGCTTCGAGATGAGGGGGTCGTATTCCGTCGGGATCCGGAAGCCGGCATAAACGCCCGAATCGTCGCGGATCCCCGGCCCGCCCGGCGGGACCAGGCGCTTGATGTAGCCCGGGGACGGGAGAAAGTCGTTCTGCGGGTCTTCGGCGTAGATCCGGCATTCGAGGGCGTGGCCGCGCGGCGACGGAGGCGTTTCCTCGACCGCGCCCCCCTCGGCGATGCGGATCTGTCGCTCGACGAGGTCGATCCCGGTCACGAGTTCGGTGACCGGATGCTCGACCTGGAGGCGGGTGTTCATCTCCAGGAAATAAAAACGCCGCTCGTCGTCGACCAGGAATTCGACCGTCCCGGCGTTGACGTACCCGCCGGCCCGGGCCGCCCGGACGGCGGCTTCGCCCATCCGCCGCCGAAGGTCCCGGGTCAGGACGGGCGAGGGCGTCTCCTCGATGATCTTCTGGTGGCGCCGCTGGATCGAGCACTCGCGCTCGTTGAGGTGGACGACCCGGCCGTGGACGTCGGCCAGGATCTGGAACTCGACATGATGGGGATCTTTGAGATATTTTTCCAGGTAGACGCGGGAATCGCCGAAGGCGGAGAGGGCTTCCCGGCCGCAGGCGGCGAAGGAGCCGTCCATTTCCTCGGCCTTCGAGACGAGGCGCATGCCTTTCCCGCCCCCTCCGGCCGCGGCCTTGACGAGGACGGGGTATCCGAGCCGGTCCGCCTCGGCGGCGGCCGCGGCGGCCGTTTCGAGCGGCGGCGTTCCCGGGACGACGGGGACGCCCGCCTCGGCCATTAAGCTCCGGGCTCGGGTCTTCTCCCCCAGTCGGCGAATGGCCTCGGCCGGGGGACCGATGAACCGGAATCCGTGCTCGAGGCTGGCCGCGGCGAAGGCGGCGTTCTCGCTCAGGAAGCCGTAGCCCGGATGGATCGCGTCGACCCGGGCCTGGCGGGCGATCTCGAAAATCCGGTCCTCCCGGAGATACGTGTCCTGGGGAGCGGCTCCCGGGAGGGGATAGGCCTCGTCGGCGTACCGGACGTGAAGGGCGTCCCGGTCCGGGTCGGAGAAGAGGGCCACGGTCGTGAGGCCGAGGTCCCGGCACGTCCGCATGATCCGGACGGCGATTTCGCCCCGGTTGGCGACGAGGATTTTCCGGATTTTCGGGTGTCTCATCAGCGGGGCCGCGGGATCACAAAGGGATGTTCCCGTGCTTCCGGGGCGGATTTTTTTGGCGCTTGTTCTGGAGCATCTGGAGCGACTGGATGATCTGGCGGCGGGTGTCCTCGGGGTAGATGACGGCGTCGATGTAGCCCAGCTCGGCGGCTTTGTAGGGATTGGCGAAAGTCTTCCGGTACTGGGCCGCGAGCTCGGCTTTGCGCGAGCCGGGATCGGCCGCTTCGGCCAGCTCCTTGCGGGAGATAATGGCCACGGCCCCTTCGGGGCCCATGACGGCGATCTCGGCCGTCGGGTAGGCGAGGTTGATGTCGCCCCGGATGTGTTTGGAGGCCATGACGTCGTAGGCCCCCCCGTAGGCCTTGCGGGTGATGATCGTGACCTTGGGGACCGTCGACTCGGCGAAGGCGTAGAGGAGCTTGGCCCCCTCCTTGATGATCCCGCTGAATTCCTGGTCCGTCCCCGGGAGAAAGCCCGGGACGTCGACGAACGTCACCAAGGGGATGTTGAAGGCGTCGCAGAAACGGATGAACCGGGCCGCCTTCTTGGACGATTCCGTGTCCAGGCATCCGGCCAGGTGGGCCGGCTGATTGGCCACGAGGCCGGCCGAAAGCCCGCCGAAACGGGCGAAGCCGACGACGATGTTTGGGGCGAAGTGCTCGTGGATTTCGAAGAAGGCGCCGTCGTCGACGACCCGCCGGATGATGTCCTTGATGTCGTAGGGCTTGTTGGGATTCGTCGGGACGATCGTCTTCAGGGCTTCGTCCCTGCGGTCGGCCGGGTCGGCGGTCAGCTTGATCGGGGGGTCCTCCATGTTGTTGGACGGCAGGTAGCCGAGGAGGTCGCGGATCATGAGGAGGGCCTGGTCCTCGTCCGCGGCCGTGAGGTGGGCGACGCCGCTTTTCGTGGCGTGGGTCATGGCCCCGCCGAGCTCTTCCTTGGTGACTTCTTCGTGGGTCACGGTCTTGATGACATCGGGCCCGGTAACGAACATGTAGGACTTGCGCTCGACCATGAGGATGAAATCGGTGATGGCCGGGGAGTAGACGGCTCCGCCGGCGCAGGGCCCCATGATGAGGGAAATCTGGGGGATGACGCCCGAAGCCAGGGTGTTGCGGAGGAAGATGTCGGCGTAGCCGCCCAGACTGACGACGCCCTCCTGGATCCGGGCCCCGCCCGAGTCGTTGAGGCCGATGACCGGCGCCCCGTTCTCCATCGCTTTGTCCATGATCTTGCAGATCTTCTCGGCGTGGGCGCCGGACAGGGACCCCCCGAAGACGGTGAAGTCCTGGGCGAAAACGTAGACGAGGCGGCCTTCGATTTTTCCGTAGCCGGTGACGACGCCGTCGCCCCGAATCCGCTGGGAGGCCATCCCGAAGTCCGGGCAGCGGTGGGTCTTGAGCTTGTCGAGTTCGACGAAGGAGCCGGGGTCGAGGAGGAGCTCCAGCCGCTCCCGGGCCGTGTACTTCCCCTCGGCATGCTGTTTGGCGACGCGCTCCGCCCCCCCGCCCGCCTCGGCCTTGCGTTCGAGTTCGGCCAGGTGGGCCCGGAGGGCGTCGTGGTCGGGCGATGGATGGTCGGCC
>VGJF01000005.1 GCA_016867585.1 Candidatus Aminicenantota bacterium
GCGAATCGGAGACGAAGCTCCGCCGGACGATCGACCGGCTCGAGACCGTGCCCGAAAAGCTGCGGGGGATGTTCGACTCGCCCTTCTGGGACAGGGAGGCCATGAGCTGCATCCGCTGCGGCATCTGCACCTATCTCTGCCCGACCTGCCATTGCTTCGACATGAACGACGAGGTCGAGTCGACGACCCCCCTCCTCGGGAAACGCGTCCGGACCTGGGACACCTGCCAGTTCCCGGATTTCACGATGCACTCGTCGGGCCACAACCCGCGGCCCGAGAAATCGTCCCGCCTCCGGCAGCGGATCAACCACAAGTTCCAGTACTTCGTCGAGGTTTGGAACCACTACCAATGCACCGGCTGCGGGAGATGCATCACCCTCTGCCCCGTGGGGATCGACTTGGTCAAGGTCGTGGAAAAGGTGAGAGACCATGTCAGCTAACGTCTATCTCCCGCACCTCGCCCGGGTCGTCTCGATCAAGGAGGAGGTCCCGGGCCTTCGGTCGATCAAGACCTTTCGGACCCAATTCCTGGACGGCGGCTTCACCCATCTCTGCGGCCAGTGCGCCATGCTCTCGATCTTCGGCCGGGGCGAGTCGATGATTTCGATCTCGAGTTCCCCCCTCGTCCAGGACTATCTTCAGTTCAGCATCCTGAAGACGGGCCGGGTGACGACGGCTCTCCACGACCTCGAGGAGGGGAGCCTCATCGGGGTCCGCGGCCCCTACGGCAACGCCTTCCCGGTGGACTCCTGGAAGGGGAGGAACCTCCTCTTTGTCGGCGGCGGCATCGGCCTGGCCCCGATCTGGTCCGTTCTCCAGACGGCCCTCCTCCGGAAGGGCGAGTTCGGCGACCTGAGCCTCGTCTACGGCGCCCGGACCTCGGCCGACATCGTCTACAAGGACGAGCTCGCCGACCTCAAGACGAAGATGCCGGTCCACGTGTCGATCGACGTCGCCGAGCCCGGGTGGAAGGAATTCGTCGGCTTCGTCGCCCAGAACATCCTGGACAAGAAGCCTTCCCCCGACCGGACGACCGCCCTCGTCTGCGGGCCGCCAATCATGATCAAGACCTCGATCAAGTCCCTCAAGGACCTCGGCTTCGGGGACGACCAGATCTATACGACGGTCGAGAACAAGATGAAGTGCGGGATCGGCAAGTGCGGGCGGTGCAACATCGGCCGGCACTATGTCTGCAAGGACGGGCCGGTCTATTCCTGGGCCGAGCTGCAGAAGCTTCCGCAGGAGTACTGAGGACCCGACCGCGGGACAAGGAAGGAGAGCCAAGATGAGCGCGACGAAAGCCAACGTCAAGAAGGACGCCAAGGCCAAGCCGGCGAAGAAGGAGCCGGACAAGGCCATGGCCACGGTCTATATCATGGGCAAGGCCTACCGCGTCCCGGCCGACGCGACGATCATGGGGGCCATCGAGTACGCCGGCTACCAGATCAAGCGCGGGGCGGGCTGCCGGGAGGGATTCTGCGGGGCCTGCGCGACCGTCTACCGCCTCCCCGGCGACTACAAGATCTACACCGGCATGGCCTGCATGACCCTCGTCCAGGACGGGATGTACCTCTCCCAGATCCCGGCCATCCCCGCCCAGCGGCCGGTCTACGACCTCAGCGAGCTCAAGGCTAACGTCCAGACCTTCCAGAAGCTCTATCCCGAGATCTTCCGCTGCGTGGCCTGCAACACCTGCACCAAGGCCTGCCCCCAGGAGCTCGAAGTCATGGACTACATCCAGGCCGCCAAGCGGGGCGACGTCGAGAAGGTCATGGACCTGTCCTTCGACTGCCTGAGCTGCGGGCTGTGCGCCATCCGCTGCCCGGCCGAGATCGTCCACTACAACGTCGGCATCCTCGGCCGCCGGCTCTTCGGGAGGTACCTCCGGAAGAACAGCGACCATCTCGACAAACGGATCGCCGAGGTCAAGGACAAGAAGTTCGACCGGGAATACAAGGAGATGATGAAGATGTCCAAGGACGAGCTCAAGAAGAAATATTACGCCCGGGACAACGAGTAAAGGAGCGCCCGATGTACCCCGAGTTTATGCACGACTCCCTGAAAAAGGTCGAGGCCACCCGCGCCCGCCGGATCGAGCTCGAGCGGTCGGGGAAGAACGTCTTCCCGCCCATGTCGGCCGAGGAGAGGGAGGACGTCCTCAAAAAATTCCATCCGGACTACAAGGCCGATTCCCGGCGGACGATCAGGGTGGGGCCGAACAAGGGGGAGGTCCTGACGACCGAGGTCGCGGACATGCTCGAGTCCCACACCCGGATCGGCGCGGCTATGTTCGACCTGTCGTCCCCGGATTATGAGACCGACCTTCTCATCGTCGGCGGCGGGGGGGCGGGCTGCGCGGCGGCCATCGTCGGACGGGAGCATGGGACGAAGTCGATCATCTCGACCAAGCTCCGGCTCGGGGACGCCAATTCGATGATGTCCCAGGGAGGGATGCAGGCCGCGGTCACGGCCAAGGACTCCCCGACGATCCACTACCTGGACGCCCTGGGCGGCGGCCATTTCGACAACAAGGCGGACCTTGTCAGAGCCCTGACCGAGGACGGACCCGAGGTCGTCAAGTGGCTGGAGGATTTGGGGGTCGTCTGGGACAAGAATCCCGACGGATCGATGTACGTCCTCCACGGCGGCGGGACGTCGCGGAAGCGGATGCACTCCTGCCGGGACTACACGGGGGCGATCATCATGCGGACGCTCATGGACGAGGTCCGCAACCATCCCGACGACATCCAAATCCTGGAGTTCATGCCCACGATCGAGCTCTTCCTCGACGAAAAGGGCCGGTGCGCCGGCGGCGTCCTCTATAACCTGGAGACCGAGGAGTACTTCACGGTCAAGGCCAAGGCCGTCATCATCGCCACGGGCGGCTACGGCCGGCTCCATATCCGGGGCTTCGACACGACGAACCATTACGGGGCGACCGGGGACGGACTGGTCATGGCCTACCGGGCCGGGGCCAATCTCCTGTACATGGATTCGGTCCAGTACCATCCGACAGGGGCCTCGTTCCCGGAGCAGATCGCCGGATTCCTGATCACCGAGAAGATCCGGGGGGCGGGCGGACAGCCGCTGAACAAGTCCGGGGAGCTGTTTGTCTGGCCCCGGGAGCCGCGGGACGTCGAGAGCGCGGCCTTCATCCGCGAATGCCTGGAGCGGCAGAACGGCATCCAAACGCCGAGCGGCCGCTGGGGCGTCTGGCTCGATTCCCCGGTCATCGAGGTCATCCAGGGGGCGGGCTACATCAACAAGAACTTCCCGGCCATGTACCGGCAGTTCATCCGCTACAACATCGACATCACCAAGGAGCCGATGCTCGTCTACCCCTCGCTCCATTACCAGAACGGCGGGGTCGAGATCAACGACCGCTGCGAGACGAACGTCAAGGGCCTCTACGTCGCCGGCGAGGCGTCCGGGGGCGTCCATGGCCGGAACAGGCTCATGGGGAATTCCGTCCTCGACTACAACGTCTTCGGCCGGCGGGCCGGCCGCTATGCGGCCGAATATGCCCGGACGGCGGTCCTGGGGAAGCTTTCCCTGGACCATCTTACGGCCTACGAGGAGGAGCTCCAAAAGGCCGGGATCGTCACCGACCGGATCGCGCCCGTCCTCCTGCCGTCGTATACGCCCGAGGAGGTCAAGAAGCGCCAGTTCACGGCCCACTACGAGGGGACGCTCCGATGACCGCCCGGACGAGCGCCCAGCTTCGGGATTTCGCCCGGGAAGCCGTCCGGCTCGAGATCCGGGGCTTCGAATTCTTCAACCAGGCCGCGGCGATCACCCACAACAGCCTCGGCCAGAAGATGTTCCGCCACCTGGCCCAGCAGGAGATCCATCATCTCGAGGCCTTCCGCAAGCTCTTCCAGGAGGTCGTTTCCGCCGAGGAGTGGAAGAAGTCGGTCCGCGAGGAGGAGGCGTCGGGGCGTTCGGCGGTCATCGAGGACCTCGTCGCCCGGATGAAAAAAGCCGAAAGCCAGGGGGAAATCGAGGCCATCCGGATCGGGATGGAACTCGAGCTCAAGGCGATCGATTTCTTCAAAAGGTGCGCCGAGAGCGGGGACGACCCGGCGGCCAAGGACATCTTCCTCAAGATCGCCGACGAGGAGAGGTTCCACTACGACCTTCTCCAGGCCCAGTACGACTCCGTGACCGGCTCGGGATACTGGCTGGACAGCGCCGAATTCCAGATGGACGGGAAATACTGAATCCCCCAGCCTGATCGGGAGATGGAACGTCCTGGCTCTCGGCCGGGGCGGAGGTCAGCCCTCGCTGCAGGATTCGCACGACCCCCAATAGAGGGGAAAATCCTCGAAAGCGCCGTCTTCGTTCTTGTAGACGAATTTCACGCCCTCGGACGTTCCGTCCGGCCTGTGTTCGTAGATGACCGCCAGGCCCAGATCTTTATCGCCTTCGATGATTTCCTTGGCCCGGGCCGTCGCCTCCTCGAGTGTCGGAAACCCTTCCCGCTGCAGGGCCAGCGTTTCCTCGTCCCCGAGTCCCGACTTGGGGCGATGTCCGGCGATGGTGTAGATCGTGTTCATTCTGAGCTTTCTTTCCGGTGAATCCTCGGCCGTATTTTCGGGCGAAACGCCCCTCCCTGTCAACCCGTCTTTCCTTGACAGGGTCGGCCAATGAAATTATAGTATTTCGTCAACCACCCATGAATATCCTCGTTTTAAACAGCGGCAGTTCCTCCGTCAAGTACCAGTTCATTTCCATGGCCGGCGAGCGCGTCCTGGCCAAGGGGATCGTCGAGAAGATCGGCTCGAGCGACGCGATCATCTCGTACCAGCCCGAGGACAAGAACAAGATCCGCGAGATCCGGGAAGTCCTCAACCACACCACGGCCATCGAGATGGTCCTCCAGCTTCTCCTCCATCCCCAGCACGGCGTCATCCGCGACAAGGCCGAGATCGCCGGGATCGGCCACCGGGTCGTCCACGGGGGGGAGGATTTTTCCGGCTCGGTCCTGGTCACCGAAAAGATCCGGGCGACGATCCGGAAGTGCATCCAGTTCGCTTCACTCCACAACCCCGCCAACCTCAAGGGGATCGAGGCCTGCGACGTCCATCTGCCAGGCATTCCCCAGGTCGGGGTCTTCGACACGGCCTTCCACCAGACGATCCCCCCCAAGGCCTACATTTACGGCCTGCCCTACGCCCTCTACAAGAAATTGAGCATCCGCCGCTACGGATTCCACGGGACGTCCCACGGCTTCGTGGCCCGCCGGGCGGCGGAATTCCTCGGCCGTCCATTCGCCGACCTCAAGCTCGTCACCTGCCATCTCGGGAACGGGGCGAGCCTCGCCGCCGTCGCCGGCGGCAGGTCCGTCGATACGACGATGGGCTTCACCCCCCTCGAGGGTTTGGTCATGGGGACGCGCTGCGGGAGCATCGACCCGGCTCTTGTCCCCTACATCATGGAGCGGGAGAAGCTCTCGGCCAAGGAAATCGACTCGATCATGAACAAGAACTCGGGGATGCTCGGCTTGACCGAGACCTCGAACGACATGCGGGAGATCGAGCAGGAGGCCGCCCGCGGCAGCGAGCGGCACAAGCTGGCCATTGACATCTATGCCTATCACGTCAAGAAATATGTCGGGGCCTACATCGCCGCCCTCGGCGGACTCGACGCCCTGGTCTTCACGGGAGGGATCGGGGAGAACTCCCGGCTCGTCCGGAGGCTCGTCTGCGAGGGGCTGGAGACGTTCGGCCTCGTCCTCGACCCGGCCCGCAACGAGAAAAACGAGCGCGACATCAGCCGGGGCAAGGCCAAGATCCTCGTCATCCCGACCAACGAGGAGCTGGCCATCGCCCGGGACACCAAGGTTATCCTCGAGGCCCGGCCCAAGGGAGAAGTCGCCGTCGCTCCGGCCGTTCCGAAGCCCCCGGCGCCTGCGGCCTTCAAGCCCGAGGAGACGGCCAAGCTCGTCCTCCTCTGGGCCCGGAATCCCAAGGCCGACCCCGCCGTCCTGGCCGGCAAGCTCGCCTCGGCCCTCGGCCGGGCGGTCGAGGCCGAGGCCGTCCGGGCGGAGCTCGTCCGGTTGAGCCTATCGTCCCCGGTCCCGGCGCCGAGACCGGCCAGGTCTCCTTAAAGGAGGGACGTCATGGAAAAAATCGATCGGGAAGAAGCGGGCTGGCTGGTCGCTCTGTCCTGGTTGAGCGCTCTCGAGGAGACGGCCCGGGATTTCCACGGCACCCGGCCGCGGGTTTTCAGCGAACGCGCCTACGAGCATTCCGTTCAGTACTATCTTCACCTCCTGGGGGATGAATACGGCCTCCACATCCCCAAGTCGGACACGATCCGGGCGGCCGTCGAAAGCTACATCAAGATCGGCATCACCGGGGGGCTGTTCCGCGACGCGAGCAACTTCGAGCTCGTCGACATCAATCCCTTCCACCTGGCCATCACCGTCCACGAATGCGTCTACCTTAAGAGCTGTCAGGCCCTCATCGAGGAGGGATTTTCCGTCCGCGACCTGACCTGCGCCCGGATCGGCTGTTTCCGGGCGGCGGTCAAGGCCCTGGCCAATCTCGACTGCGACTACCAGGTCACCTCGTTCAACATCGAGGGCGACTGCAAAGGCTACATCGAGAGGGTTTGAGTTGACGACCGCCGCCCTGGAGAACCTCTTCCGGACCGTCCGGGAGGGGGAGGACGCCTCGACCGTCCGGGCGGCGATCATGGACCTCGGCTACCTCCGGAATCCGAAGGTTTATCCCGTCCTCCTGGCCGCCCTCGACGACCCCAATCCGGCCGTCCAGCACGCGGCCGTCGTTTCCTTGGGCCGCTACGGGAAGCCCGAGGCCATCGAGGAGCTCGTCAAGCCCAAGATTTTCCGCTCGGTCCACGTCAACATCCGCTGGGCGGCCGTCGCCGCGGTCGGACAGCTCGGCGATTACCGGGTCATCGACGACTTGATGAAGGCCGTCGAGGATCCGGAATGGATCGTCCGGACCCAGGCCGTGGCCGAGCTCATGGCCAAGGTCCGGGACATCATCGCCCGCCGCGACGTCCGGCTCGCCCGGGTCCTCATCCACATGCTCTCCCTGGACAACGAGGAGATCGTCCCTTTGGCCATCGAGGGGCTTCAGGAAATGGGGGCGGAAACGCTTCCCTCTCTCCACGAGGCCCTCCACAACACCTCGGCCACGATCCGGGCCAACGCCGCCCGGGCCCTGGGGCGGATGAGGGCGGCGAGCTCGGCGCCCTACCTCATCGACCTCCTCCACGACGACGAAATCTCCGTTCGCTGCCGGGCGGCCGAGGCCCTGGGGCTCATCGGGAATAAGATCGCCATCGAGCCCCTCGTCCTGGCGATCCAGGACAACGTCGAAAAAGTCCGGGAACGAGCCGTCGTCGCCCTCGTCCATTTCGGAAAACAGGCGACGATCCCCCTCCTCAACGCTCTCGGCCGGGAGCGGGATAAATTCGTCCAGAAGGCCTTCCTCAAATGCCTCGGCCTCGTCGGCGATCCCAAGGCGGCCCCGGCTCTCATCGGCTATCTCCGGAGCTCCTACTTCGTCGTCCGGCAGGCCGCCGTCCGGGCCTTGGGGAGGTTCGGTCCGATGGTCGGCCGCCTTCTTCTCCCCGGCCTATCCTACAACCGGAGCGCCATCGACCATTTCAAGAGGGACGCCTGCGATAAGATGCACCCCGAGCTCCAGATCCGGGCCATCAAGGCCCTGGGCGGTCTCGAGGATCATCGGGCGGTCCTCCTCCTCAAGGAGATCGTCGAGACGGGCCTCCCCGACGTCCAGGAAGCGGCCACGGCGGCCCTGGCCCAGATCGGCTGCGCGGCCTGGGGCCGGTGCTGCGCCCTCAAGGTTTTAGAGGAAATCGGGGAGCCGGACCTCGTTCCCCTGATCGTCCCGTCGCTCCAGGACAACTCGGCCAACGCCCGATTCGAGGCCGTCCGGGCCATCGCCAGGATGGGCGGCGAAATCGCCCTGAAGCATCTCGTCCGGATCGCTCGCAAGGACTGCCGGCCCTTCATCAGGGGGGAGGCCATGCGGGCCCTGCGGACGATGGTCAAAGGCCAGCCCGAGATCCTGAAGGCCGCCCTTCACGGGCTCAAGGACTCGTCCGTGGAAGTCCGGGCCCGCTCCGCCCGCCTCCTGGGAAACTACCAGGATCCCCGGTCCATCGTACCGCTCCTTCGGGCCATGGCCGATTCCCACTGGAGCGTCCGCGAGAACGCCGAGAACGCTCTTCTGAATTTCGGCCGGGATGCCGTCCCCCCTCTCGTCGACGCCCTCCGAAGCCGGTCCTGGACGATGCGGTTCCGGGCGGCCAGGCTTCTGGGCGAAATCGGCGACAAACGGGGTAGCGGCCCCCTCCGGCAGGCCCTGGATCGTCCGCGAGAACGGCGGAAGGTGAAGGATGTCGCTGCCGCCTCGCTCCGCCGGCTCGGGGAGGCCAAGTCATCTTAAGGCATCAAGCCTGAAAAAAGATTTTTCGGAAGGAGGCTTAAGGACCATGGTGGAATTCCTGTACGGGCCAATGTTTCCCCTGGGACCGGACACGACGGAGTACTATTCCCTGGGCAAGGAACACGTTTCGGTCGGTTTGTGCGAAGGGAGAGAGATCCTCAAGGTCGCTCCCGAGGGCTTGACGCTGCTGGCCGAGCGGGCCTTCACCGACGTCGCCTTCCTCCTGCGGGCTTCCCACTTGCAGCAGCTCCGAGAGATCCTTGACGACCCGGAGAGCTCGGCCAACGACCGGGCCGTCGCCCTGGAGCTCATCAAGAACGCCGTCATCTCCGCCGACCGGATCTTCCCGATGTGCCAGGACACGGGCACGGCGATCGTCAGCGCCAAGAAGGGCCAGGATGTCTGGACGGGCGGCGGCGACGAGGAGGCGATCTCCCGCGGGGTTTTCAACGCCTACGCCAAGAATTATTTCCGCTATTCCCAGAACGCCGCCCTGACGATGTACGACGAAAAGAACACGGGTTCGAACCTGCCGGCTCAGGTCGACATCTCCGCCGAGGCGGGGGACGCCTACAAGTTCCTGTTTATCGCCAAGGGCGGCGGCTCGTCGAACAAGACCTATCTTTTCCAGGAGAGCAAGGCCGTCCTCAATCCCGTCTCCTTGCCGAAATACCTCATCGGGAAGATGAAGGCCATCGGGACCGCGGCCTGCCCCCCTTACCACATCGCCGTCGTCGTCGGCGGGACCTCGGCCGAGCTCGTCCTCAAGACCGTCAAGCTCGCCTCGGCCCGCTACCTCGACGCCCTCCCGACGACCGGCGGGCCCGACGCCCGCGCCTTCCGGGATCTCGAGCTCGAAGCCCAGCTTCTCGAAGCGACGCGCAAACTCGGCCTGGGGGCGCAATTCGGCGGCAAGCATTTCGCCCTCGACATCCGGGTCATCCGCCTCCCGCGCCACGGCGCCTCCTGCCCGATCGGCCTCGGCGTGAGCTGCAACGCCGACCGGAACATCAAGGCCAAGATCACCCGGGACGGCATTTTCCTCGAAAAGCTCGAGACCGACCCGGCGAAATATCTCCCCGTCCCCTCGGGGGAGGGGATCCCGGCCGTCGAGATCGACCTCAACCGGCCGATGAAGGACATCCTCGCCACCCTGACGAAGCATCCCGTGGCCGCCTTTCTCATGCTCAACGGGCCGATCATCGTGGCCCGCGATATCGCCCACGCCAGGCTCAAGGAGAAGGTCGACAAGGGCGAGGACCTGCCGGCCTACTTCAAGGACCACGTCATTTACTACGCCGGCCCGGCCAAGACGCCGCCGGGTTACGCCTCGGGCTCGCTCGGCCCGACGACGGCCGGCCGGATGGACGACTATGTCCCCGTCTTCCAGAAGCTCGGCGGGTCGATGGTCATGCTGGCCAAGGGGAACCGGTCGAAGGTCGTGACCGAATCGTGCCAGACCCACGGCGGATTCTATCTCGGCTCGATCGGAGGCCCGGCGGCTCGTCTGGCCAAGGACTGCATCACCAGCCAGGAGGTCGTCGCCTATCCCGAGCTGGGGATGGAGGCCGTCTACAAGATCACGGTCAAGGACTTCCCGGCCTTCATCCTCGTCGACGACAAGGGGAACGACTTCTACGCCCCGCTGATGGCCTGAGTCCGACCGGGCCGAGGCGCGTTCTTGACACACATCGGCGGCGGGGAATATCCTTATCGCCTCCCGAACAAGGGTGAAGTACATCTCGCGCGAGAACGAGGAAACCATGAACCGGACGGAGCGGCAGGAGATTTTCTTGACGGACTTTTTCGACGTTCTCTGGCGGCGGAAGTGGGGGATCATCGCTCCGACCTTGGCCGTGGCCGTCATCGCCGGCGTCGTGAGCTTCCTTTTCCCCCGGATCTGGGAGGTCGACGCCGTCTTCCTGCCCAGCAAGTTCCTCCTCCAAACCGAGCAGGGCCAGCTCATCGAGGTCCTTGTCGTCGATCCCAAGCAGGTCGCCAGCCAGATCAACCAGGCTTCCTACAATGCCTCCATCGCCAAGGAGATGGATCTTGACCTCCGAGACTTTCCCCGGCTCCGGGCCGAGCACCTAACCGACACTCATCTTGTCCGGATGTCCGTCCGTGACGAGGACGTGGAGCGGGGGAGCAGAATTCTGGATTCCCTTTTCCTCATGCTGAAGACCGAGTTCGACCGGAAAATCGAGGTCGAGGTCAAGGGTATCGACGGGCAGATCTCCAAGAAGCAGAACGAGATCAAGGAAAACGAGATCGAAATCCGCGACAAGAAGAACGAGATCGACTTCAAGCGTCTCGAGATCGAAGACAAGAAGAACGAGATCAAGGTCAAGGAAAACGACGTCCTGAGGAAAGACGCCGACATCCGCCAGAGGATCCTCGACGTCCAGAGCCGGGAGATCGAGAAGGAGCGCAACCGGAAAAGCATCGAGTTCGAGCGGAACAAGATCAAGATCTCCGAGGAGCGGATGGCGAGCATCCTCGAGGAGATGAAGTCCGTCAAGGGCCGGATCGACGACCTCGAAAAACAGGTTCAGAAGGTCCTCGAAGAGCGAAAGGCGGGGGGAGACGCCATCAGCCTCCTCCTCTATTCCAACGAGGTCCAGCAGAACCTGCGGTACTACAACACCCTCGACGAGAAGCTCAGCCTGGAGCGGATCGCCCGGGAGAGCGCCGAGATGAACATCCGCAACCACGAGCAGAATATCCGGCAGCTGGAAACCCAGGCCTCCCAGTTCGAGGCCCAGAAGGACGCCCTGCGGGCCGAGCTCGAAACGATCAGGAATGAAATCGCCATCAAGAGGACGGAGATCGGGAAGGTCGGGACGGAGATCGTGGCCATCAACAACGAGATCGAAAAGACGACGAACAAGATCGAATCCCTGAATAAGGAGATCGAGTTCCTGAACGACAAAAAGGCCCGGATCGACCACGCCCGCCTTGTCAAGGAGCCGACCTCGTCGCTCAATCCCGTTTCGCCCAAGAAGAAGGCGAACATCCTGGCCGCCCTCTTCATCAGCCTCGTCGTCTTCACGACCTTGGCCTTCTTCCTTGAATACCTCGACAAGGTCAAGGCCGTCCGCCGGGCGGATTGACAAAAAGCATTCGTCCAAATACCATTCCCCCGTCGAAGCGGAGGTCCAATGAAGTTCCCGAACTCCCGGTCCGGTCGGATCGTGGTCCTGGCCTCCCTTGCCGCGCTGGCGGGAGCGGCGACGCCGGTGCCGACCGCGGATCATCGGGGGGCCCTCCCCGCCGCCGGGCAAACAGCCGACAGGCCGATCACGGCTCCCATCAATCCCGACCATATCAGCCCGCCGACGGACCGGTTCGGCTACAAGCCCCATCCCGTCGACTTGAGCCACATCGGATCCCCGGCGGCGATCTTGAGGGCGTTCGCTCTGCCCGCGAAGTTCGACTGGCGTGCCCTGGGCGGCGTGACCCCGGTCAAAAACCAGGGCGGCTGCGGCTCCTGCTGGGCGTTCGCCGCCCTCGGCGGCTTCGAGTCGCTCGTCCTTATCCGGAACGGACGGATGGACGACTTTTCCGAGGAAAGCATCAAGGAGTGCAACTATTGGGCCCGGGGCTGCGGCGGGGGGAACGCTTTCGTTGCGGCCAATCATCTGACGACCTTCGGGACGGTCGACGAGATCTGCGATCCGTACCACGACCGAGACACCGGGATCTGCCGGAGCGCCTGTCCCCGCCTCAAGCAGGCCACGGGCTGGAAGCTCCTTTCCAAGGACACGACGGCGATCAAGACCGCTGTCTCCAACACCGGGCCCGTCTACACGACCCTCAACGCCTCGTTCCCGGGATTCTCGGCTTACGACGGGACGACCGTCCTCCACCATGCCGGCCTCGAGCCTCCGAATCATGCCGTCGTCATCGTCGGCTGGGACGACACCCTTGTCCATGCCGGCGGGCAAGGGGCCTGGATCTGCAAGAACAGCTGGGGGACGAACTGGGGCGCCCAGGGCTACTTCGCCATCGCCTACGGCTCCGCCCGAGTCGGCGAGAACTCCTCCTACTTCGACGATTTTAAGGCTTACGATTACCGCGAGATGGCCGGCACACTCTATCATTACGACGAGGCCGGCTGGCATTTCTCGATGGGCTTCTACGGCTCTGAGACGGCCTACGGCCTGGTCAAGTTCACGGCCGGCCACGACGACCTCCTCACGGCCGTCGATTTCTGGGCGACCGACGACGCGAGCACCTACACGGTCGAAATCTACGACGATTTCGACGGCGTCACGCCCTCGAACCGGCTCTTCGGCCCCAAGGATACGGCCTGCGCTTTGGCCGGGTATTACTCCGTTCCCCTCGATACCCCGGTTTGGCTGGCCAAGGGCAACGATTTCTATGTCGTCGTCAAGGGCCGATGCTCCGGCTATACCTATCCCATGGCCGTCGACGGCTTCGCGCCCACGGAATCGAACAAGACCTACCTGAGCCGGAACCTATCGGGGCCCTGGTACGAGATGGGAAGCTACGGCTATGACGTCTCGATCCGGGCCCGGACGCGCTATCATCAGCCCGTCTTCGCCGGCCGCGACTTCTCCGGCGACGGCTTGGCCGACATCGCCGTCTGGCGGCCGTCGGACGGCAACTGGTTCGTCCGGGGAGGGACGGTCCAGAATTGGGGGATCGACGGCGATATCCCGACGAACGGCGACTACGACGGGGACGGCAAGGCGGATCTGGCCGTCTGGCGGGCATCCGTCGGCTATTGGTTCATCCGGAAGTCGGGGGGGGCGACGGATCTCATCCCGTGGGGGACGGGAGGCGACATTCCCGTGCCGGGCGATTACGACGGGGACGGCAAGGCGGATGCCGCCGTCTGGAGGCCCTCCTCGGGCCATTGGTTCCTCCGCCTCTCGGGGGGCGGCCTGCCGGTCATCTTCTGGGGCCAAAACGGGGACATCCCCCTTCCGGGCGACTACGACGGGGACGGCCGGGCCGACCCCGCGGTCTGGCGCCCCGCAGCCGGCACCTGGTTCATCAACTATTCGAACGGGGGCCATGGGGTCTTTCAGTGGGGGAAGATCGGCGATTTCCCGGCGCCGGCCGATTTCGACGGCGACGGGAAGTGCAATCTGGCCGTCTGGCGGTCGTCGGACGGCTCTTGGCACATCAAGTACGCCAAGGGGGGAACAGCCGCCATTTTTTGGGGAACAGCGGGCGACATCCCCGTCCCGGCCCGCTACTATGGATTCGAGGGAGCAAACATCGCCGTCTGGCGGCCGTCCGACGGAAACTGGTATGTCCAGGGGCAGGGGAACACGCCCTGGGGGATGAGGGGGGACATTCCGCTCGTCCGCTGATGGAGGATTTTCGGTCACGTCTAAGGCCGGGCCGCTGAGCTCAAGATTCGCGAATAGTCTTATAGGCGGGAGGCCGGGCTCATCCGGCCTCTCGTTGTATCGCCCCTGAGATAGGCGATTCACCTTAGGTCAAGCGAGAAAGCTCTTCCGAATATCGCCGCTTCCGAGGGAAGATTTCATCCTACACTTTAAGAGCAAAATGGGGTCATGGATCGGCAATTTTGGCGACCGAAAAAACTTGACATATTCTGTGAAATGGTGAATTATTTCCCGTGAAAAGGAGGAGACAACATGAAGATCATCAAATCTCTGTCCGTCGCCTTTGTCCTGTTCGTCGTATTCTCGATTTCAGCTTACGCCTACGACTACCTGATGGCCGACAGGTTGGCGGGCGGGACTCAGTCTTATATCGCGGCGACAACCCAAATCACGACCCTGACGGCGGGGGACTGGGATGAGGGCTATTACGACATGGCTCTCGGGGCGAATTACCAGTTCTATTTCTACGGGAAGAAGGTCACCCATCTCCGGATCTGGACCAACGGCTATGTGACCTTCGGATTCGGGAGCGCTCCTTCGGACTCAACCACTGATTGGACCAACGATCCGATGCCCGACACGTCAGCCCCACATGGATTTGCGGCGCCGTGGTGGGATGATTGGGATCTAAGTCTCGGAGGCGGGATTTATTACACATCATTCAACGTTGCGGGCTATTACTATACATTGATCGAATGGCGAGGAGTTCCTCATATCGCGGGGGGGGGGCCGTTTCCTTCGAAGTTTTCTTTTGCTCGCATACCCACACCAATATCCCGGACTGGATCATGTTCTTATATAATGATGTCGTCGTCGGGAGCGCGATCTACGATTACGGCGCCAGCGGAACGGTGGGGGTTGAGCATCCGGCCGGGACGCAGTCGCGAAAGTATTCTTACAACGAGGCCTATCTGTCGACGTCCGATATTATCTATTTCGTCCCCTTCGTTCCCATCTACGGCGGAACGCAGCAGCTGTGGGGCCAGGCCAATTTTCCGTGCATCACCCTCTGGCGTCCGGACGGCGGAAACTGGTTCTATCGTGAACAAAACGGTTCGACGCATGGGCCGTGGCAATGGGGAACGAGAGGCGACGTCCCTCTGCCGGGCGACTATGACGGTGACGGCGACGCCGACGAGTGCGTTCTGAGGCCGACGACCTATCATTGGTTCTGTTTCGCTCCCGCCTTCACGATCCAGTTCGGGAAAATGGGCGACATCCCCGTCCCGGCCGATTTCGACGGCAACGGGACGATTGACCTGGCGGTCTTCCGTCCGAATCCGGGAACCTGGTTCGTCTACCATCGCGACACGGGAGTGTCGGAGGTCATCAACTGGGGGACGCAGGGCGACATCCCGCTGCCGGCCGACTACGACAACGACGGCAAGGCGGACTGCGCGGTCTTCCGTCCGTCGACGAACACGTGGTTCATCCGGAAATCCTCGAACACGGCGCAGGCCTGGATCATGACCTTCGGCACGGACGGGGACATCCCGATGCCGACCAATATCCAGACTACGGCCTACGCCACGCTGAGCGTCTTCCGTCCCTCGGACGGAAACTGGTACACTTACAATCAGAGCACCGCGGCGTGGGGAGTTCCGTTCAATTGGGGCCAGAACGGGGACGTGGCCGCGCCGGGCGACGAGAACGGGGGAGGGATGACGGACGCGGCCGTCTTCCGTCCCCAGGAAGGCCGCTGGTTCATCCGAAGTGCGATATCCTTCCCGGTGGTGGTGAACTATGGAACGATAGGCGACATCCCGATGTTCCGGAGGAATTTTCTGAACTGGACGCCGCCGAGCGGCCATCCGGACCATTGATTCCGGATCGCTGATTCGAGAATTACGGATAGCCCTTCAGGCGGGAGGCCGGGTTCGCCCGGCCTCCCGCTTTTTTTTAAAAACGCCAAGAACGTCCATCCGAAACGAAATTTTCGATTGACGTTCAGCGCCGGATAGCCTAATATTTTTTTATTATGAACAAGTTAGCGATAAGCCGAGCCCCCCTCGCTTTTTTCCTAGGGCTGGCTCTCGCCGCCTGGAGCTGTCAAAGTTTAAGTCCGAATTATCGTCGAGGCGCGGAGGCGGAACTCAACAAGTTGTGGGAGGAAGCCGTCAAGTTTTATGAAGGGGCGTATCTCGATTCTCCCCGAAATCCCCTCTACCGGGCCGCCCTCCAGCGGGCGAAGGTCGGCGCCGGCTTTTTCTACCTCCAAGAAGCCCGGAAGCTCCTCAGCCTCGATAAGATGGAGGAAGCCGAGTCCGCCTACGCCAAAGCCCTGCGATATCATCCCTGGGATGCCGCGATTCCCGCCGCAGCCCGGAAATCGCTTTCCGAGAAGCCCGAGGAGCGTCCCCGAAGGGAGACGATCGAGTTTCCGATCAAGCTCAAGGCCAAGGACGAATCCCTCGAGTTGAATTTTCCCGTTGAAACGAGCCTGAGGTCGATTTTTTTCGCCGTAGGGAGGGCTTTGGGCATCAACATACTTTTCGACGAGGATTACCATGACGTTCCCGTCGCCATCGACCTCAGCGGCATGTCCGCCGAAGAGGCCTTGCGGACGCTCTGCCGGGCCGGCCGAAATTTTCATCGCCTTGTGGACGAGCGGACGGTCATCGTCGTGCCCGACCAGCCGCTCAAGAGGACCCTTTACGAGGTCAATGCCGTCAAGACCTTCTATCTGTCCAACATCAGCGCTCCGGAGGTCATGGCTTCGCTGTCCCAGCTGCTGCGCACTCCGACCAAGGCGCCGTCGATCAGCGCCGACCAGGCGCTCAATTCCTTGACGGTCCGCGACACTGCCGCGGTGATCGACCTCGCCGGACGGCTGCTCCGGGCCTGGGACAAGCCGAAGGGCGAGGTCATCGTCATGGTCGAGATCATGGAAGTCTCCCGGACCCGGCTCCGCGAGCTCGGCCTTGCCTTCGACTCGGCCGTCGTCGGCCTCGAGTCCAAGCCCGCGGCTTCGGGCGGGGCGACGGGCGTGGGATGGTTCCCGCTCCAAAGCCTCGGCCTTGGCCGGGCCGAAAATTACGCCGTCAGCCTGCCTGTCGGCTATCTCCATCTCCTCGAGACCGACATCGATACGAAATTGATCGCCAAGCCCTGGCTGCGCGTGGCCGGGGACGAGGAGATCCGCGAGTTCGTCGGCCAGAAGGTTCCCGTCCCGAAGACGACGTATCAGCCCTTCGGCGCCGGCGACGTCTCCGGGTCGTCGATGGTGAGCTACGACTATCAGGACGTCGGCCTCGACATCAAGATCACCCCGAAGGTTCATTTCGAGAACGAGATCGAGCTTTCGGCGGAGATCAAGGTCGCGGCCTTGGGCGGCCCGGGCATCGCCGGCATCCCGATCATCCTTAACCGGGAGGTCAAAGGGGTCATGCGGCTCCGCGGGGGAGAAACCCAGATCATCTCCGGCCTCTTCCGCGATGAGGAGCGGAGGGCGGCCAGGGGCATTCCCGTCCTCAAGGATTTTCCGGGCATCGGCCGGCTCTTCGGGGCCGAGGAGGCGGCGATCGAGCAGACCGACGTCCTCATCGCCCTGACGCCGTTCATCCTCCGGTCCATCCCCCTCGGGGCGGAGGACGAAGAACCGCTCTGGATCGAGGCCGCGCCGCTGACGCCCGGCCTTGGGGGAGAAGAAGCCGCTCCGACGGCCGAAGGCGAAGGCCGGAGCGCCGTCATCCTCTCGCCGTCGCGGATCGAGGTCCGTCCGGGAGGCGAATTCCAAGTGAGCGTCGATGTCCGGCCGTCGGGAGACGTGGGCACCATGTCGTTGACCCTTCGTTTCCATCCCAAGATCTTGTCCCTCAAGGACGTCGCGGAAGGGGCCGTGTTGAAGGAGGTGGGGGACAACGTTCCTTTATCGAAGAACATCGATAACGAAGCCGGCTCGTGTACCGTGGGCTTCACGAGCCCCTATCTCCACAAGGGCCTCAATGAACCGGGGACGCTGGCCGTCCTGAGGTTCGAATCCAAGGCCGCCGGGGAAAGCGCGATCTCAATCGAGAGCATCAGCCTGATCAGCCCTTCCGGAACCCCCTGGCCCGTCCAGGCGACGCCGGCGAGAGTCGTCGTCCGTTGAGCGTGAGTGAGGGAAAGGAAGGGAGGCCTTGCCGACCATGAGCGAGATCCCCGCCCTGGAAGTCTCCCTCCTGGCCGTCGCCGGGGGGATTTTCGCCTACGTCTTTTTCGTGAAAAAGCCGGAGTGGGGACTCGTCGTCCTGTTTCTCGAGGCCATCGTGGGGGGGAACGGCCGCTGGCTGGAGCTCCTCGGCGGAACCGTCACGCCGCGCTACATCCTGATCGTCTCCGTGGCGGCCGGCTTCCTGGTCCGCCATCTCGTCCTCAGGCAGTCCCTCGCGGGGTCGTATCTCTTTCTCCGGCCACTCGTCGTTTTCGGCTTGGTCCTCGCCGTCGGCGTCGTCCTCGCCCTTCGACGGGGGAATCCCGACCCGGTCAGCGAGCCCCAGGTCTGGCTTTACCTTCTGACGTATTTCCTGATCGTCGATGTCTATAAGGACAAGGGATTTCCCTTCTGCCTCTTGAAAGTCGTCTTCGTCAGCGTGGCCGTCATGGCCGCGATCACCCTGGGGATGATGGCCGCGGCGAACCTCAATCCGGGCCGCTTTTTTGCCGTCTACCTGAAAACACCCTTGGAGGCGATGCGGATCACCGTCCCTTGGCTTCAGGGGACGCATCTCTACTACGTCTTCTGGGGGAATTCGTCGCTGGCCGGGCTGACGCTCTGCGTCACCGTCTTCTGGATCTCAGCCTTGAAGCGCGGCGCCGAGCCGGTCCTGTCCCGGCGAGGCCTCAAGCTCGTCGGCCTTCTTTCGGTCCTGACGATGGTTTTCAGCATGACCCGGGGCACCTGGGGGCAGCTCGTCCTCATGGCCGGATTGCTGGCCGGGAGCTACGTCCTAAGGCGCCGCGTGCCGCTTAAATCCGTCCTGGCGGCGGTCCTCCTTTTTGCCCTCGGCCTGGCGGCGGTCGCCTCGGTGGAGCCGCTCCGCCGAGGCATCGTCGTCCGGGCTTCGACCCTCCTGGCCGGAGAGTCGGGGAAGCTCGACCGGTCGGATTCGATCGTCCTCAAGTCCATGGAAACGAGGCACCTCGTCCGGGCGATCGGCGCCCGTCCCGTCCTCGGCTACGGCTTCGGGATCGGCGATTACGGCGAATTCGGGGAGGATCTCAAGGGCCACAGCCGGTTCCACAATTTCTTCCTTTATTTTGCCCTGAAGACCGGCTTCGTCGGCCTCCTCGGCCTGCTCGTCCTGCTCGGGTCGTTCGTCTACGCCGCGGCGACGGCCCATCTGAAGCTCCGGGATGCGTGGCCGCTTTCCCGAGCCCTGTTCATCGGGTGGATCTTCGGCCTGGCGGGGATCGCCTTCGCCAGCCTGTCCAATCCCCACATGGGAACGCCCGCGTTCATCGCCGCTTTCGCCCTGGGTATGGCTTTCGTCGACCTCGCCGTCCGTCGGCCCGAACTCGCCTCGGGAGGCGGCGCGTCTCCTTCCGCCGAAACATCATGCGATTGACCGTTTGCCTCGTCAATTTCAACTCCGGGCCTCTCCTGGCCAGATGCCTCGATAGCCTGGAACCGGCTTCCTCCGGCCTCGAATACGAGGTCCTCGTGGTCGACAACGGCTCCCGCGACGGCAGCGCCGCCGCCGCCGAGGGCCGGGCCCGGACGCGGCTCCTTCGGAACGGATTCAACGCCGGCTTCGCGGCCGCCAACAACCTTGCCTTCCGCGAGGCCCGGGGCCGCGACTTCATGCTGCTCAACGCCGACACGGAAGTCCTCCCCGGAGCCCTGGAGGCCCTTGTCCGGTTCGCCGAGGCGCATCCGCGGGCCGGCCTGATCGCCGCCCGGCTCTTGAATTTCGACGGCACGCCCCAAAAGGGCTTCAACGTCCGGCGTTTTCCGACGTTCTCGGCCCTGACGTCCCAAGTCCTCCTTCTCGACGAGATCTGGCCGGGAAATCCCTGGACGCGGGCGGCCGGGGCCTTGGACATGGATGACGAGCGGCCGCAGCGGGTCGAGCAGCCTGCGGCCTCGGCCCTCTTCTTCAGGCGCGAGACCTGGAGCGAAGTCGGGGGGTTCGATCCGGATTTCGCCAACTGGTTCAACGACGTCGACCTTTGCCGCCGGATCGCGGCCGCCGGCTGGGAGATTTGGTATTGCCCGGAGGCCAGAGTCCTTCACCACGGCGGGAAGGGAGCCGTCTCCCGGACTCACGCGGACGTCATGAAGGAATATTACCGGAGCGAGAGGGCGTATATCCTGAAACATCATGGCCTCTGGGCCTATCTCGCGGTGAGCCTCGCCGTGACCGGCGGCATGGCCCTCCGGCTGGCCGCCTCGGCGGGCCGGCGTCGCGTCCTCGGCTCGACCTACCGGCTGAACGACCGGACCGAGGTGAGCGGCTACCGGGCCGCCGTCCGGGCCGTCATCGCCGACACGGCCACCGGGTTGATCGTCGGAGCGGCCCGGCGGAATAGCCTTGCGGCGGGGATTCCCGGGGTGAAAAGGTAGGCGGCCGTGGACCTGAGCATCGTTATCGTCTCCTTCAACACGCGTGAAACGACGCAGCGCTGCCTGGAGACGATTTTCCGGGCGACGCGCGACGTCGACTTCGAGGTCATCGTCGTGGACAACGACTCCCGCGACGGGAGCGCCGCGATGATCGCCGGCGCGTTCCCGGCCGTCCGCCTCATCCGAAACGACCGAAACGCCGGATTCGGGGCGGCGCAGAACATCGGGCTGGGGGCGGCGCGCGGCGAGTTCCTCCTGGTGATGAACTCGGACGTCTTTTTCGTCGGGAACGCCGCCCGCCGGATGGTCGACATCCTGAGACAGGGGCCGGCCGACGTCGGCGCGGTCGGGCCCGAAATCCTCAATCCCGACGGGACCTGGGCCCCCTCCGCCCGGCGGGCCGTCCAGCCGGGGCCCGTCCTCGTCCTCAAGGGGATCAACCGGCATTTCCCTTTCCGGGCCTCGCTACCCGAGGACCTCATGCGCCGCCGGGCCGGCTTCCTCCTTTTTCGATGGCACGACAACTACCAGCCGCAGGAGACAAGCCGGGAGGCCGATTGGGTGGACGGGATGTGCGTCCTCTTCCGCCGGGCCGCCTTGGAAGAATCGGGCCTCTTCGATGAGCGGTATTTTTTCGATTACGAGATCGTCGACCTCTCCATGCGCCTCCGCCGTCGGGGCTGGCGGATCGTCTTCGACCGCCGGGCCAGCGTCGTCCACGAGGTCCATTCGAGCCGTTCCCTGAATCCCCGGATTCTCGTCGAGACCCACCGCAGCGAATTGCTCTTCTACGCCGATTACGCCCCGCAAAACTATCGGCTTCTCATTGGGACCTTCCGGCTTCTTGTCGGAATCAGAAAAGTCCTCCTGAATCTGGGACGAAGGGGCGTGAAGGGGAGCCGGCAGGCGTCCGAAAGGAGGATGATTTACGACCGCATCCTCGCTTTGAGCCGGGAGATGAGCTCGCCGGCCGCGCTTCCCAAGCCGAAGATCCCCTCTCTTACCCCGCTCCCCAAGGAAACAGCATGACACCCGTGAACAAAGTCCTCGTCATCCTCGGAACGCGCCCGGAGGCGGTCAAGCTGGCCCCCGTCGTCCACGAGCTCAGGCGTCGTCCCGGGAGATTCCGGACGGTCGTTTGCGCCACGGCCCAGCACCGCCGGATGCTGGACGAATTCCTGGACCTCTTCGATATCTCCCCCGACCACGACCTCGACATCATGAAGCCCGGCCAGAGCCTGGCCGAGGTCACGACGAGGGCCCTGGCGGGTCTCGACCGCGTCGTCCGGGAAGAGCGGCCGGACGACCTCCTCGTCCAGGGAGACACGACCACGGCCTTCTGCGGGGCCCTGGCCGGATTCTACCACAAGGTCCGGGTAGGCCACGTCGAGGCCGGCCTGCGGACCGCGGACAAGTCCGCTCCCTACCCGGAAGAGATCAACCGCCGCCTCATCACTCCGTTGGCCGACCTCCATTTCGCCCCGACCGAAACGGCCAGGAAGGCTCTCCTGGCGGAGGGGGTTCCCGCCGATTCCATCCATGTCACCGGGAACACGGTCATCGATGCCCTCCACTGGATGCGCCGTAAGCTCAGGACCCATCCGCCCCGGCTTCCCGCCGGCTTGGCCGAGGCCATGCGCCGAAAGAGGGTCGTTCTGGTCACCGGACACCGGAGGGAGAGTTTCGGGGAGGGATTCCGGAACATCTGCGAGGCCATCCTCGAGACGGCGGAGGCCTTTGCCGATGTCCTTTTTGTCTACCCCGTCCATTTAAATCCTAATGTCCGGGGCCCGGTCTACGCCCTCCTCGGACGGCATCCGCGGGTCAAGCTCATCGAGCCGTTGCCCTACGCCCCGTTCATCTCGCTGATGAGCCGGGCGACCCTCCTTTTAACCGACTCCGGCGGGGTGCAGGAAGAGGGGCCGTCGCTCGGAAAGCCGGTCCTGGTGATGAGGGAGACGACCGAGAGGCCGGAGGGCGTCGCCGCGGGGAACGCCCGGCTCGTCGGGACGACGCGGCAGAAAATCATTGAAAATTTGGCCGATTTGCTCCAAAATTCTTCCCGGCTCGAGGCCATGGCCTCGGCCCGCAATCCCTATGGGGACGGGCGGGCAGCCAAGAGGATCGTCGAGATCCTCGGTCGGGAAGCCTCGTAAATCACCGGGAAAGGCGGCGATCATGGCGACAATATTGGTCACGGGAGGGCGCGGATTCATCGGGACGAACCTGACGGCCGAGCTCCGGTCCCGGGGACACGACGTCTGGACCTCGGACATCCTCCAGGGGGAGGACCCCCTCCATCTCAAGGCCGACACCGGCGTCTACCAGCAGATGGACGCGGTCTTCCGGAAGCGGAGGTTCGATTTCGTCTTCCACCTGGCGGCCGAATACGGCCGCTGGAACGGCGAGGACCACTACGAGAACCTTTGGCGGACGAACGTCACCGGAACGAAAAATGTCCTCCGCCTCCAGGAGCAGCACCGCTTCAAGATGATCTTCTTCTCGAGCGCCGAGGTCTACGGCGACTACGACGGGCTGATGAGCGAGGACGTCATGGAGCGGATCCCCATCAAGCAGATGAACGACTACGCCATCTCGAAATGGGCCGGAGAGCTCCAGTGCCTGAACCACGCGGCGATGTTCGGGACGGAGACCGTCCGAGTCCGGCCGGTCGGCTGCTACGGGCCGCACGAGTACTACAGCCCCTACCGGGGCGTCATCCCGATCATGGTCTACCACAGCCTCATGGGCCGGCCGTTCCCCGTCTACCGGGGCCACAAGAGGATCTTCGATTACGTCGAGGACACCTGCCGGACCTTTGCCAACATCGTCGAGAACTTCATCCCGGGGGAGGTCTACAACGTCGGCGGGCGGGAAGACTGGGTGACGAGCATCGAGGACCTGGCGGCCCTCGTCCTCGAGACGACCGGGGCCCCGGCCCGCCTGGCGGAATACAAGGGCGAGGAAAAGTTCACGACCCGGGTCAAGGTCGTCGATTTTTCGAAAGCCCGCCGGGACCTCCGCCACGGCCCCAAGGTCGATATCCGCGAGGGGATCCGCCGCTATACGGCCTGGGCCCGCAAGGTCTACGGGGCCTGAGAGGGAAAGGGAGGATCCATTGGACGCCTATAAAGCCACCTGCGAGGGGAAGACGATTCTCGTCACCGGCGGGGCCGGGGCGATCGGCTCGAATCTCGTCCGCGAATTGGCCGGACTCAAAGCCAGGACGGTCATCGTCCTGGACGACCTGTCGGCCGGCTCGGAGTGGAACGTCCCCTCGCTGCCGAACGTCCTTTTCGTCAAGGGATCGGTCACGGACGAGGCCGCCCTCAAGAGGATCTTCGCCCTGAGGCCTTCGGTCGTCTTCCACCTGGCCGCCTTCTTCGCCAACCAGAACTCCGTCGATTATCCCCAGCACGACCTGATGGTCAACGGGCTGGGGACGCTGCTCGTGCTCCAATACGCCCAGCTCTCGGGGTCGCCGCGGGTCGTCTACGCCTCGTCGGGCTGCTCGATCTACGGCTCGGCGGCGCCGCTTCCGCTCAAGGAAGACTTCATGTCGATGCACCTCACGACGCCCTACCAGATCACGAAGATGCTGGGCGAGCTCTACGGGAATTTCTTCCATCATCACTACGGCCTGCCGGTGGTCAAGACGCGGTTTTTCAATTCCTACGGGCCGGGGGAGGTCCCGGGACAGTACCGGAACGTCATCCCGAATTTCATCTTTCGGGCCCTTCTCGGCCTTCCCCTGCCGTTCACCGGGGAGGGGACGGAGACGCGCGACTTCACCTACGTCGTGGACATCGTCGACGCCCTCCTGCGGGCGGGCCATTTCGAGGAGGCCGTCGGGCGGGAGATGAACATCGCCTCGGGCCAGGAGATCCCGATCCTGGCCATGGCCGAGCGGGTCAACGAGCTCACGGGGAACAAGGCCGGGATCGTCCGGGCCGAGCGGCGCGTTTGGGACACGAAGAAGCGCCTCCTGGCCTCGATCGACCTGGCCCGGGAAATCCTCGGCTACGAGCCGAAGACGGACTTCGACGAGGGGCTGAAGGCGACGATCCGGTGGTTCAGGGACAACTGGGAGAACATCCGGAAGGAAGCGAAGTTCCCTCCCGGGATGTCGGCCGCCGCCCATGGGATCACGGTCAAATAAGCCGTCGGTCCTGCGACCGTGAAAACGCCATCGACTCTATGGTTCGTATCGGAAGTCTTCCATCCCGACGAAATTGGAACGGCTTTTTATATGACCGAACTGGCCGTCCATTTCGCCCGTTCCCGCCGCGTTGCCGTTCTCTGCGGGCTTCCGAAGTACAACGCCCGCGGCCGGGCCGTCCCTCGACTTGAGATCTGGAGAGGCGTCCGGGTTGAGCGCTGCCGGGATTCGACGCTCGACAAGAACCGCATGTCCCAGAGAATCCTGATGGTCTTCGTCTCGAGCATCTCGATTTTCGGCCGAGCCCTGCGCCGGTTTCGCCGGGGGGACAAAGTCCTCGTCGTCACCAGCCCGCCCCTCCTGCCGTTCCTCGTCCGCATCGCCTGCGCGGTCCGGGGAGCGCGCTGTCTTCTCCGCGTGGACGACGTCTACCCGGAGGTCTTTGTCGCCGCGGGAAACATGGCTCCCCGGAGCCTGGCGGTCAAGGTCCTCATCGGCCTCAATAAAGGGCTCTACCGGAGCATGGAGCGGATCGTCGTCCTGGGGCGGGACATGCAGGCCCTGGCCAGGGCGAAGGCCGGGCCCCGGTTTTCCAGGAAAATCATCGTCATCCCCAATTATGCCGACTTGGACCTCGTCCGCCCGGAGCCGAAAGCCTCGAATCCACTTTTAAAGGCGCTCGGCCTCACCGGAAAGTTCGTCGTCCAGAACGCCGGCAACATGGGCCGGGCCCAGGCGATCGAAACGATGATCGGAGCCGCCGAGCGGCTCCGGGACCGCGCCGACATCCATTTCCTGTTCATCGGGGCCGGGGCGAAACGCCGCTGGATGGAGGACGAAGTCCGGGCGAAAGCCCTGACGAACGTCACCCTCCTCGGGGAGCGCCCCCGAACCGAGCAGAACGTTTTCCTCAACGCCTGCGACATCACGATAGTCTCCCTGCGGGCCGGGATGGCCGGGGCGGGGGTTCCCAGCCGGATGTACAATGTCATGGCCGCCGGCAAGCCGATCCTGGCCGTCGTCGAGGACCACTCCGAGCTCGCCCGGGTCGTCCGCGAAGAGGACATCGGCTGGGTCGTACCGTCCGACGACCCGGGGCGGGCCGCCGAAGCCGTCGTCCGGGCGGCGCATGATCCTCAAACCGTCGCGGCCATGGGCTTCCGGGCGCGGAAGGCCGTCGAGGCTAAATACCATCCGGGCCGCTCCCTGGCCGAATACGAGCGCTTGTTCCGCTGACGCCCGCGGTCACCCTGGCCTCCTTCCTCCGCAATGGCCGAGAAAATGCATTTTTGATAGAATGGGAGAGATTCAAGAAAGGCCGAGAGTTCCATGCTCCAGTTCGCCGCGCTTTTCATCACCGCGCTGGCCATCTCCTTGCTGTCCACGCCGCTCGTCCGCAAGCTGGCCATACGGTGGGACGTCGTGGACCGCCCTTCCGACAGGAAAATCCACAAGACGCCCACTCCTCTCCTCGGCGGGATTCCCATCTTCCTGGGCTTCAACGTGGCCCTCGTTGCCGGCCTCATCCTCGACCCGACGGCCCTTCGCCAGGCGTATTCGGCCCAATGGGCGATGTTTCTTCTCGCCCAGGTTCTCGTCCTGGGGATCGGAATCTACGACGACAAGCTCGGGGCCTCTCCCGGCGTGAAATTCCTCTTCCAGGTGGCGGCGGGGGCGAGCCTTCTTCTCGGCGGCTTCGGCATCCGGCTGTTCACTAATCCCTTCTCCGGAACGACGATTTCTCTCGGCGGCTGGTGGATTCCGGTCACTCTCCTTTGGTTCGTGGGCATCTCGAACGCCATCAACCTCATCGACGGCCTGGACGGCCTGGCGGCGGGAGTGGCGTTCCTGGCGAGCCTGACGATCTTCGCCATTTCCCTGTTCTACCAGAAAAGCGGCGTCTCGATCCTGGCCCTCATGCTCGTCGGGAGCGTCCTCGGCTTTCTCCGCTACAACTATCCTCCCGCCCGGATTTTCCTCGGGGACTCGGGGAGTCTCCTCCTCGGCCTTCTCCTGGCGGTCCTGTCCCTCGAGGGAACGCATAAAGGGGCGGTCGTGGTGACGGTCTTGGCGCCGATTCTCATCCTCGGGCTTCCGATCCTGGACACGGTCCTGGCGATGCTCCGGAGGCTGGCCAGGGCGTTCTCCCGCGCTCCCCGGACGGGCGGGAAGACGGCGCTCCGGGGGGCCGTCAGCCGCAGCTTTTCGATGTTTGAGGCCGACCGGGATCACATCCATCACCGCATCTTGAAGATCGGCTTCTCCCACAAGCGGACGCTCTTCGTCCTCTACGGCGTTTGCGTCGCCTTGTGCATCCTCTCCTTCGTCGTCGTCTCGTGGAAAAACCTCAACATGGCCCTCTTCGTCGGGGCCGTCGTCGTGGCGATCTACATCGGGATCCGGAGGCTGCAGTACAAAGAGTTGAGATTCCTGCGGAACGGCATGTTCCTGAACATCCTCAACTTCCCGATTTTCAACAAGAAGATCTTCCAGGCCTTCGTCGACCTGATCTTCGTCGGGGGGGCCTTCTATCTGTCCAACCGGCTGACGTTCGGGCCGGCGGCCGCGGCCCCGGATTCGCTTTTTTTCCGGGCCTTCCCGGCCGTCCTCCTGATTAAAATCGTCGTCTTTTCCCTGGCCAAGCTCTACCGGGGGATGTGGAGGTATTCCCGGGCTGAAGACCTGATCCGGATTGTCAAAGCCGTGTTCCTCTCCTCGGCGGCCTCCGTTCTTCTCCTCCGGTTCGTCTATCAAGCCGGCTTCGGCGACCATGTGATCCTCCACATCCTCGATTTCTATTTCGTCCTGACGCTCGTCAGCGGGGCGAGGGTTTCGTACAAGCTGTTTTTTCACTACTATCACCTCGAGGAATACAAAAAAAAGATCCTCATCTATGGAGCTGGGGCGAAGGGCGCCTCGCTGTTGGCTGAGACGGTTTCCCAGAACGGGGCCATGGGGCGGGTCCTTGGATTCCTGGACGACGACGCGAACAGGCACGGGACCGATCACATGGATCATCCGATTTTGGGCGGGCTGGACGGCCTGGAGAGCATCTTGGAGGCGACGCCGGTCGACGAGATCCAAATCGCGACGGGACCGCTCCCGGACGAAAAGCTCAAGCGCCTCAAGGCGATTTGCGCGGCGACCCGGACCGACCTGCGGGAGTTCGTTCCCCGTTCCCCGAGGCGAGGCGACCTGGCCGACGCCCCCTCCTCCAACCGGAGCGAATCCACGTAGGCTGAGATGGGCTGGGGGAAAAAGGCCCGCGGCGCGCTGCTCGGGGCGGCTTATCTCGCCGCCCTGGCTTTCTTCTATGTCAAGTACGTCCCCCTCATCCCGGCGTTTCAAGCTTGTCTCGTTCCGGCCCTGGCGGCGGTCTTCTTTTTGACTCTCCTCCGGCCGCCTTGGGGACTGGCGTTGTTCGTCGGGATCGTCCCCCTGATCAACAACCTGCCCTACTTCTTCGGGATCACCGAGGACGTGCCCCACGCGCCGACGGCCCTTGTCCTTTTCCTCTTCTTTTTCGGCGGCTGGCTCATCCGGGACCGCCTGATCGCTCCGGTGCCGCGCGCCCGGGCGGCGATCCTCCGGCCGCTGGCCGGCTTCGCCCTGATCGTCGCCCTCTCGGCGGTCATCACCGCCCTCCGCTATCTCCATTTCCCCCCCTTGGGAAGCGATGGCGTTTATGAGCTGGTGACCAACGTCAACGGGGTGACGTCGGGGGGGGCGGTCATGAGCGTCCTCTTCCACGCTCTCAATTATCTCAGCGGGATCGCGTTTTTTTGGATCTGGCTTCGGACCGTACGAGATTTTTCCGGGGCGGTGCGGATCCTCAATGTCTTCCTCTTGTCGACGCTCGTCTCCATCGGATTCGGCCTTTTTCAAGTCATGTCCGACCGCACGCTGGGGAACAATCCCTACAGCATCCAGCAGTCGCTGGTCAACGCGACCCTCAAGGACGCCATGTCCTTGGCGGCGTTCCTGGCGATGGCGGCCCCGCTGTTTTTATGCTATGCCCTTGCCGCCCGAAAGGCCGTCCCGGCCGCGGGCGCGGCCTTGGCCGTCCTGGGGTGCGGATTGATCGTTGAAACCGGCTCGAGAAGCGGCCTGCTGGCGATCGCCGCGGCCATGCTGTTCGCCGCGGCCGGAGGCGCCGGGCTCTTCTGGAAACGGGCGCGGTCTTGGCCCCCCGGAAAAAGGCGGACGGTCTTCTCCGCCGCCGGGCTAGGTCTGGCCGTCTTTCTGGCCGCCGGGATTCTGGGGAAGGGCCGGCTCGTCCGTTGGGCGGGACGGTCGCCGACGGCCGTCCGCTTCGGCCAGATCGAAACGAACATCGTCCAATTTCGCCTGTCTTCGCTGTGGAAAATGGCGGTGGAAATGGCCCGAGACTTTCCGGTCACGGGGGTCGGGGTGGGCAGCTTCATCATCGAAGTCCCCAACTACTACCAAGCCCACAAGATGGTCTTTCCGACCGACACCGCCGAAAACATCGTCCTCCAGGTCGGTTCGGAGATGGGCGTCATCGGCCTGGGTTTTCTCCTTTGGATCGCGGCCTCGATCGTCCTCGAGATGGGTCGCGGGTGGAAAAGGACTCGAGGCGATCCGCCGAGGAGGTTCATTTATCTGGGATGCCTTTCGGCCCTCCTGGCCTACGGCATCATCGCCCAATCCCATACGTATATGGGGAGCTTCGAGGTCAAATACGTGGCCTGGCTGATGGTCGGCCTGATCTTCACTCTCGGGGGCCCGTCCCGGGAGCCGTCCGCGGAAACCGTCATATCCATCTTGCGGCCCTCAATCCTGATCGTCGCCGCGGCGGCCGTTTTCGCGGTCGTCCATCTGTGGAATTCCACCCACGGGCTTTCGTTGAGCCGCCTGAGCGGCGAATTCGGCGTCAAGCCGGATTTCGGATTCTTTCAGGCCGAAAAGACGGCGGACGGGCGGGATTTCCGCTGGGCGCGCGAGACGGCGGGTCTCGAATTGACGGAAACGAAGGGCGTCGTCCGAATTCCCGTCCACGCCTCCCATCCCGATATCCAGGAAAATCCGGTCCGGCTGCGCATTTACCTTTTCCAGGGATACTTCAAGAAGACATTTCTCCTGGGAGACGTTCTCCTCGACGACCGAGGCTGGAAAACATTGGAATACGCCCTGCCGCCGTCCGTGGCCGGGGACGGCCGGGCTTTACTCGTTTTCAAGGTTTCCCGGACGTGGGTCCCATTGAAAGCCTCGGCGACCCCCGACCCGCGCCGTCTCGGCGTCGCCGTCGGGACGATTGGATTTAGCCGCTGATTCGGCTAAAATAGCGTCTTCTCATCCCGAAAACGGACAAATCCGAGATGCCTCCGGGAACCTCGATGCCGCGGCTTGGCGGGCTTGTCGACGCCATCCTCCGCCGGATTCTGAATCTTTTGAGGGCCCGGTTCTATACTTGGCGGGGGCCCGCCTACGGTCTCCGCGAGGCCGTCTTTTGGCCGAAATTGATCGATTACTGGATCCGGAACGCCGAAGCCTTGGCTTTCATCCTCCGGGAAGCGCCGGAGGGAGAGGTCGTCATCCTGGACATCGGCTCCGGAGGGGGAGGACTCGGGGAGCTCGTCGGGCGGGCCGAGGACAGGCACCGGCTCCGGCTCATCGTCGCCGACTACGACAAGGCGAAGGTCGCCGCGGTAGCCCCGAGGCCTTTCATCGCCGGAAGGTTCGTCGCGGACGCGGCGCATCTGCCCCTCCGGACCGGGGCGGTCGATTTTGTCTCGTCGATCGACCTTCTCGAGCATCTCTCCCCCGACCGCCGAAGCGAGTTTCTTCGAGAGGCCCGGCGCGTCGCCCGGAGAGCCTCCATCCATCATTGCCCGATGGAAGGCGGGGAGGGGATGTTCCGGGCGGAAGAAGGAGACAAGCGGTTCCAGGACGCCCACCTCCGCCGGTTCAAGAGGCGGGAGGCGTTCACGGACGAGCATCTGGGCTGCCTGTATCCCGCTCCCGAGGAAGTCCGGAAAACATTGCCGGAGGCGACGATCCGCGGCGACCAGAATGCGGGAGTTTGGCTGAAATACATGATGTTCTATCGTCGGCCCGTGGCGGGATATCTCGCCGGATTCGCCTACCTCATGCGCTGGAGGCGCAGGAACGGGAGGCCGCCGTTCTACAGCGCCTTCATCACCGCAGCCGGAGAGGGGAAGCCGCGGTGACTTCCCTCCCTGCATCCGAACCCGAAGGCGACGAGGGCCTCCTCCTTAAGCATTTTTCCAAGAGGCTTGGCAAGGACATGCTCCATTATGCCCCGGCCCTCTTCATCCCCGCCTTTCTCAATTTGGTCGGGATCTTTATCTTCACCCGGGTGTTCTCGACCGCCGCCTACGGCCGCTACGTCCTCGTTTTCGCCACGGCCACGGTCCTGAGCATCCTCCTCGCCGAATGGCTTGTTCATTCCGGCCTCCGTTTCATCCCCAAGTTCGAGTCGTCGGAAGACCGGGGGCGGATCTTCAAGAATCTCGTCAGCCTCCTGGCGGTCGAGATCGGCGTCCTGGCGGCCTTATCCGTCCTGGCCTTTGCCTTCGGACGCCGGCTTCTCGGTTCGGCCCGGGGCCTTGTCCTCCTCGGGGCGTGGATCCTGGCCGCCATGATGGCCTTCAAGCTGGGAGTTTCGATGTTCCAGGCCCGGCTCCAGGCCGCTCCCTACGCCCGATACCAGATCCTGTTCGGCGTCGGACGGCTGGGTTTGTCCCTGGTCTTGATCATCCTCGTCTCCCGCCGCATCGAGTGGCTTCTCGTGGGGATCGCGGCGAGTTACACTCTCCTCCTAGCCCCGATGGCCGCAGAGTTGAGGCTCGGGCGGTTCTGGCGGGATTCGTCCCTCGCGGATTTCTCGATGACGAAGCGCCTGACGGCCTACGGCCTCCCGGTCGTCGCTTGGGCCTTGGGGACGGAAATCCTGATGGTCATGGACAAGTACCTCATCGCCCTCATCCGGGACGCCGATGAAGTCGGAATCTATGGGGCCAATTATGGCCTGGCCTTCTCCGGCATCGGAATGATCGCCATCCCGGTCATCATGGCCGCCCATCCGCTTCTGATCACGGCCTGGGAGCGGCACGACAACGTTCGGATCCGGGAGCTCATCTCGGACTTCTCGCGCTACTATCTCGCCCTCGTCCTGCCGCTCTTCGCCTTCGTCGTCCTGTTCCGGCGGGAGGTCGCGGCCATCATGCTCGGGCCCTCGTTTAGGGAAGGCAGCGTGGTCATCCCGGTCGTTTTCGCCGGCTATCTCGCCTGGAATTTCGGGATGTACGGCCACAAGGGCCTCGAGCTCCTGGAACGGACGGGGCTGATGTTCGCCCTTGTCGCGGCCTGCGCCGGACTTAACGTCGTCTTGAACCTCGTTCTCGTGCCGGTGTACGGGTACAAGGGATCGGCGGTAGCCTCATCGGTCAGCCTTTCATTCTACCCCCTCCTCGTCTTCCTTGTTTCGAAGCGCCGCCTGAATTTCCCCTGGCAGATCCCCTGGCGGTCCCTTTTCCGGCTCGCGGGAAGCGCGGGGCTGATGTTCCTTGGCATGAGCGGCCTCAAGAGAAGGCTCGGGGAAATGAACGTTTTTTTCCAGATGGCTGTCGTGGGCGCGGCGGGGCTCCTCCTCTATGGCCTGCTGGCCCTGGCGAGCCGGGAAATCCGGGAGGAGGAGAAGCAACTCGTCCGGCGTCTCCTCCGAAAGCGGCGGGTCCCATGACGGCCCGCGTCGCGATCGTCATCCTGCATTGGAACAACTATCCCGATACGGCCGCGTGCCTTGGGTCGCTGGCCGCCGTCGCCGCCCCGCCTTTCGCCATGATCGTCGTGGACAACGGATCGGAGGCCGCAATCGTCCGGCGCCTCCGGGATGATTACCCGGGCAACGAATTCTTGTTGATGCCGAGAAACGAGGGCTTCGCCCGGGCGATGAACGCCGGATTCCGTCGGGCCATTGAGCTAGGTTTTCCCTTGATCCTGTCCTTAAACAACGATACCGTGGTCACGCCTGGTTTTCTGGCCGAGCTCGTCAAAACGGCCGACGAGCATCCCGAGGCGGGGATTTTCGCCCCGAAACTCCTGAACTTTCGCGACCGGTCCCGTATCGATTCCGCCGGCCACGTGTTCCGCTGGGGGACCATCATCGACCGGGGTCATGGCCGAGTCGACCGCGGCCAGTTCGACCGCAAGACCGATGTCGTCGGCGGGTGCGCGGCGGGAGTCCTTTACCGGAGCGAGATGCTCCGCCAGGTCGGCCTGTTTGAAGAGAGCCTCGGGACTCAGTACGAGGACGCGGAGCTTTCCTGGCGGGCGATGAAGGCGGGTTGGAAGGCCGTTTTCGTCCCGGACTCGGTCGTCTATCACAAGCGGGGAGGGACGAAGAACAGGGATCAGGGCCTTCGATTCGAGCTCGAGGTCCTGGCCAACGTGCGCAATGTCGCCCGGACGGTCCGTCGGTACGGCCGGCCCGTAGATAAGGTCCTGTACAAGGCCGGCTTAGCCAAACAATCCTTGGCCTATTTCTTGAAGGGACAGCCGCGCGTCGCCGGGGCATATTTCCGCGCCCTTGCGGGACGCGATTGATTTCTGGGTTCTTGACATCGGTCCGCGGGCGAGGCTAGACTCGCCTCGTCATGGAGACCGCGCCCGAGCTGGTCGTCGAATCGAGCGCCCTTCACCCGCCCCTGAGCGGCGTGGGCCTATACACCCGCGAGCTTCTCAAGGCCTATGCGGCCCTCCCAGGCCATTTTCCCGTCAAAATCCTGGCCTATCGCTTCTTCCCGAGGCGGCGGCCGGGTCCTCAAGAGGCGTATCTCGCCGGACTGGCCGGGGAGCTCGGCGGCTCGGTGGAAGTCCGGCGCCGACCCCTTCCGAGCGCGGTCTACGCGACGCTCAGGCGCCGGGCCCTCCGGGTGCCTTTTCCCCTGGACCTATTCCCGTCGCGGCGGCCGAGGCTCCATTTCTTTCCGAATTTCGTCGGCGAACCGCTCGTCCGCTCCTTCTGCATCCCCGTCGTCTACGACTTCGGCTTCCTCCATTTTCTCGGGAAGCTGCAGAACCGGGACCATCTTTTCCTGAAGCGATACCTGCCGCGGACGCTCCGGCGGGCAACCCGCGTCGTCGTGATCTCGAAGTCCGTCGGGGCGGAGCTCGAGGCGAGGTACGGCGTCCCGCCCGAAAAAATCGCCGTCGTCCACCCCGCCGTCGATCCTGACGTCTTCCGTCCGGACATTCCCTCCGGCCGGAGGGAAGCCGTCCGGAAAGTCCATGGTCTCGATTCCCCCTACATATTTTCCCTCAGCACGCTCGAGCCGCGCAAAAATTTCGCTGGCCTTGTCGAAGCATACGCCCTCCTTCCGGAGGACATCCGGAAACGTTGCCCGCTCGTCATCGCCGGCGGCCGGGGATGGAAGAACGAGGACATCTTCGCGGCTTTGCGGCGCCTGAGCCTGGAAAATCGAGTCAAGTTCCTGGGCTATATCCCCGAGGAGGATAGGGCTCCTCTGATGCGGGAGGCGGAGCTTTTCGTCCTCCCCTCGCTCTACGA
>VGJF01000006.1 GCA_016867585.1 Candidatus Aminicenantota bacterium
ATGAGGCGGTCGATCGTCCGGGTGTTCTTATATCTGTAGATGGCCCGGTCGATCGGCGCCGTTTCCTCCCCGACGACGGCCACGAAATAGACGCTTTGCCCTTTTTGCGGGGGAAAGGCCAGGCTCGATGTCTCCCCTCCGGCGGAAGCCGAAAATTCGCCCGCCCGATGGGTCCAAAGCAGGCATCGCCAGGGCTTGGCGCTTGTCGCCTCTCCGCGGACGGAATCCTCGGCCGCGAGCGAATACCGGCCCTTGAAGTCCCACGGGAAATATTGGATCAGCCGGATCGCGGCGTCTCGGGGGGCGCTCATCCGGCCGACCGCCGTCCGCTCGTCGACGCGGGACCACTCGAGGGTAGCCGTGTCGTTGCGGTCGGACGGCTTGATGTAGACCGGCGTCTCGGATTTCGCCTCGGCGGAAAGGACGGGAAGCCCCAGGTCGAATCGAACCCGGGCATAAAGGCCGTCCGGGGAATGCGGTCCGACCTCGGAGACCATGTAAAACAGGTCTTCGCCGTCGATCGTCCGGCCGTTGCGTTCGAAAGCGAACCGGAGGGCGAAGGCGGCGTCTCTCTGGGGGGCGAGGACGAGACCGGCCCAGGCCCGGCCGTCCAAGGCACCGATATGGGTCTCCTTCCAAGGGTGTTCGATTTCCCCCCCAAACGGCCCGTGGCCGGCCGTGAACATGGCCAGCCCCGATAGGACGACCGCCGGACCAAAGACGGACCGCATTCTCGACATGCTTCTTATCCCCGATTAATGTAGGATAAAAGACCGCCGAAATCAAACCTCGGCCGGCCGTGCCCGCCGATGGTCCTGGGAAAGGGTCCGTATTGAAATCGGTCCGTCAAACGGATATCCTGGGCGACATCATGGTCCGCGTGGCCGTCGTCCGCTGCCCCGATTACGAGGCCGCGTCTTTGGCGGTTTCCGTCGGCCGGGCCTTCGGCCTCCTCGGCGGTCTGGAGGCTTTCGTCCCCCGCCGGGCCAAGGTGTTCATCAAGATCAACCACCTCTCCCCTCCTTCCCCTCCGGAAGCGGCGATCGTGACCCATCCCGCCTTGGCCGCGGCCGTCATTAAACGGCTCAAGGAGCTGTCCGACGATATCATCGTCGGCGACGACATCCACAGCCCCGAGGCGGATGGATTTCGCCTTTCGGGCTACCGTGACCTCGTCCGCCGTTTCGGAATCCGCCTCGTCAACCTCCGCGAGGAAGGCTTTCGGGAGGCGCCGACGAGAGGCCGGCGTCTTCCGGCCGTCCATGTCTCGCCCCTCGTCCTCGAATCCGATGTCCTCATCAACCTGCCGAAATTCAAGACCCATGCCTTCACGGCCTTCACCGGGTCGGTCAAGAACATGTTCGGCGCCATTCCCCACGGCCGCCGTCTCGAGGCTCACCGCCGCTTTCCGCGCCAGGACGACTTCGCCGAAATGCTCGTCGATGTCTACGGCCTCCGGATTCCGGACCTGACGGTCATGGACGCCGTGACGGTCATGGAAGGCAAAGGCCCCGCCGGGGGAACCCCGAGGCCGGCCGGGCTGATCCTCGCCTCCTCGGACGGCGTGGCCGTGGACGCCGTCGCCGCGGAACTGGCCGGGTTTCCCCGGTCGGGGATTCTGACGACCGCCCTCGCCCGGGGAAGGGGGTTCGGGGTCGGCGACCTGGAGGGCATCGAGATCGTCGGGGAGCGTCTCCGCGATGTCGCCCTGTCGAACTTCGAGCCCTCGGCCGTCGCCTCCGGCTTGATCAAAAAAAGGCTGCCGGCGGCCGTGTATGCCTTCGTCTCGGGACAATTGATTTATCTCCCCCGGGTCGAGGCCGAGAGGTGCACCGGCTGCGGCGAATGCCTCCGGTCGTGCCCGACCGGAGCGGCCCGCCCGGACGGAGAAAAAGCCCGGATCGAGAAGAGAGCCTGCATCGGATGCATGTGCTGCCATGAGGTCTGCCGTTTCCGGGCGATCCGTCTCCGGCGCAAGGGACTCGGCCGGCTGATCTCCGGCGGAGGAAAGCTCCTCCGCCGTCTGGGAGTTCGGGTCTAGGCTTTCAGAGATTGACGCGCAGGCCGAATTTCAGCAGGACGATGTGGAGGTTGACCCAGATGTCGTCCCGCCGGACGGGTTGATTCGCCTCCCAGGTCAGCGTTTGACCGGGGGCTCGGCGCATGACGTAGGCCGCTTCGCCGAAAAAGCTCATCCGCCAGGTCAGGGGGACTCGGGCCCCGAGTCCGAGGTGAAAGGCCGTTCCGCTCTCGACCCTTTGTTCGACCCGGCCGCCGGCCGCGGCCGCTTCCGCCGAAAGCCGGTGAGAGGCGAAGACATAAGATCCTCCGGCGAGGAGGTAGGGGATGAAATAGGCGTTCGGCCGCAACTCCCAGCGGAGGGAAATCGAGAGGGGGGAGACGGTCAGCGTTCCTTCATGGAGTTTGCGGAATGATGTCCGGGAACGGCTTTGCCAAAAGGCGACGTCCCCGTTCAGGGATATTCCTCGGCCGAGGTTCAATCCGAGACCCACTCCCGCCTCCGGGGCGGGCCGGAGATTGTTCTCCTCCTGGCCGGCCAGCCCGCCCTGGACGGCCAAGGAAAATAGGCTGCGCTCGGCGAGCGCCGGCGGCGCGGCGGCGGCCGCGGCCAGAAGCGCGGCCATGATTTTGACGATGACCATCGGAGGCCCATCTTCCCCGAAACCTCCTCGTCTGTCAATCCGGCCTTCGCCTGACCGTTATACGCTTTCAAGGTTATCCCCCATGCCCGTTTTGGCCTTCGGCCGAGGTTGGGCACCGGAGGGCGATTTGTGGTAAATTACTCTCGGCCCGAAAAGGAGGGCTCATGGATTTCAGCGCCTACTTCCGCTCCCGGCGGGGAGAAATGCTCAGTCTCTTGAAGGAGCTCGTCCTCCGCGAATCTCCCACTTCGGACAAGAAAGCCGTCGACGCCTGCGCCTCCGGGCTTATCGACCGGTTCGCCCGTCTCGGGTCGAAGGTCACCCGGTTCCCCCGGAAGGACGTCGGCGATTTTCATCTCGTCGAGTATCCGGCCAAGGACGACCCCCGGCAGGAAGGCCGGATTCTCGTCCTCGGGCATTTGGACACCGTTTGGCCCCTGGGCAAGGTCGAGGAGATGCCTTTCTACGTCCAAGGCGATAAGGTCTTCGGGCCCGGGGTCCTGGACATGAAGGCCGGTCTGGTCGTCGCCCACTCCGCCTTGAGGGCGATCCGCGACCTCAACCTCCGCCCCCGCCGGAAAATCGCTCTTTTCCTCAACTCGGCCGAAGAAATCGGCCACGAGGAGTCCGCCCGAAGGATCATCGCCCTGGCCAAAAAATCCGACCTCGTCCTCTGCCTTGAACCCGCCCTGCCCGACGGCGCCCTGAAGATCCAGAGGAAAGGCCGGCTCGTCCTTCGTTTCGACGTTTCGGGCTCGGCGGCCCATGCCGGCTCTCCCGAGAAGGGCGTGAGCGCCGTCGACGGCCTTCTCGACGTCCTCCGAAAAATGCAGAGCCTTCGGTCGAAGGAGATCTCGGTCAATATCGGCCTCATCGGCGGGGGCGATAAGGCCAATGTCGTCGCCGCCAAGGCCTGGGCCGTCTGCGATGTCCGCTTTTGGACGACCGCCCAGAAAACGAGAATTTTGGCCGCGGCCCGAGGGCTCAAAAGCGTCGGTTCGGCCAAGATCAAGCCGGTTGTCGAAAGTTTCACCCCGCCGTTGGAGAAAACGCCGGCTTCGGCCCGTCTGCTCGAAGAGGCCCGCTCCATCGCCGCCGGCCTCGGCCTGACTCTCGAGACCGGGAGGACGGGAGGAGGTTCGGACGCCTCTCACGCCGCCGCCCTCGGGAAGCCGACCCTCGACGGCCTGGGGCCCGCCGGCGACGGAATCCATGCCGAGGGCGAGCACCTTCACCTGCCTTCCCTGGTCGAGAGGGCGGCCTTGTTCACCGAACTCCTCCTCAAGCTCTGAGGCCGCGCCGCGCCCCGCGGTTTGACAGGACGTTTTTCATTGTGTTACTTTTGTCCTTCCGTAACCGCCGATCATCCGATCGAACCGAGGATCATCCAAAGGAAGGAGGACTCATGATCAAGAAGTATTATCTCCTCTCTCCCGGCCCGACGCCCGTGCCGGAGAACGTCCTGGCCGCGGCGGCCGAGCCGATCATCCATCATCGGACGCCGGAATTCTCGAAAATCTTCATGGACACGACCGAGGGTCTGAAGACCGTCTTCGGAACCAAGGAAGACGTCTTCATCCTGACCTCCTCGGGAACGGGAGCCATGGAGGCGGCCGTGGTCAATCTTTGCTCCCCGGGAGACAAGGTCATCACGATCAACGGCGGCAAATTCGGCGAACGCTGGGGGAACATCTGCAAAGCCTACGGCGTCCAGAACCGGGAGATCGTCCTCGAATGGGGCAAGGACTTCTCCAAGGAGGCCCTGGCCGCCGAGCTCGAAGCCCATCCCGGAACCAAGGTCGTGTTTTGTCAGCTCTCGGAGACCTCGACCGGAGCCATCTTCGACATCCGGGGCTACGGCGAGGTCGTCTCCCGGACGGACGCCGTTTTCGTCGTCGACGGCATCTCGGGAAGCGGGGCGACGCCCTGTCCCATGGACGAGTGGAAGGTCGATGTTTTGCTCTCGGGCTCCCAGAAATCGTTCATGATCCCCCCCGGTCTGGCCTACATCGCCCTCGGCCCCAAGGCCTGGAAGCTCGTCGACACGGCGAAGTGCCCCCGGTTCTACTTCGACGCCAAGAAGGCGAAAAAGAACCTGGCCGATAAGACAACGCCCTGGACGCCGGCCATCTCCCTGATCATCCAGCAGAAGAAGGCCTTGGACATCATCCTGGCGATGGGCCTGGAGAAGCTCTACGCCCATCACCGCCTTTTGGGCGACGCGACCCGGGCCGGAGTCAAGGCCCTCGGGCTTGAGCTTTTGGCCGAACGTCCGGGCGATATCCTGACCGCGGTCAAGACGCCGGCCGGCCTCGAGGGAGGGAAAATCGTCAAGACGATGCAGGGCAAATACATGGCCTACATCGCCGGCGCCCAAGACCCCCACAAAGGGAAGTTCTTCCGGATCGCCCATCTCGGCTACATGGGCGGCTTCGACATCATCACGGCTTTGACGGCCTTGGAAATGACCCTGGCCGACCTGGGGCATGCCTTCGAAGCCGGAGCTTCGGTCAAGGCGGCCGAACCGATCCTCCGCGGGAGCTGGCAATGACCAAGATCCTTATCGCCGACGCGTTGGACAAGGACGCCCTGGGCGCCTTGAAGGCCGTCCCCGGATTCGAAGTCACGGTCAAAACGGGAATGGACGAGGCGGCTCTCGTCCAGACGATTCCCGGCTATCAGGCCGTCGTCGTCCGGAGCGCGACGAAGATCACGAAACCGGTCATCGAAGCGGCCTCGGACCTCCGGCTGATCGTCCGGGCCGGGATCGGCCTGGACAACGTCGACGCCGCCGCGGCCAAGGCCAAGGGGATCGCGGTCGCCAACACCCCGGCCGCGACGACGATCTCGGTCGCCGAGTACACCTTCGGCCTGATGCTGGGGGCGGTCCGCCAGCTCGGCCGGGCCAATCTGACCATGAAGCAGCATGCCTGGGAGAAAAAGACCCTCCACGGGACGGAGCTCTACGGGAAGACCTTGGGTCTCATCGGGGCGGGCCGGATCGGCCTGGCCGTCGCCGAGCGGGCCCTGGCCTTCGGCCTGACCGTCCTCGCTTATGACGTCGTCCCCGTCCAAACGGCCCTCGCCGTGACCCAGGTCCCACTCGAAGAACTTCTCGTCCGGTCCGACCTCATCACCCTCCACGTCCCGAAAACGCCCGCTCCCCTCCTCGGTCCGGTCGAGTTCGAAAAAATGAAGGACGGGGTCATCCTCATCAACGCCGCCCGCGGCGGCGTCGTCGACGAGGCGGCCCTCCTGGCCGCCTTGAACAGCGGCAAGGTCCGAGCCGCGGCCCTGGACGTCTTCGCCAAGGAGCCGCCCGCGGACTGGGCGCTCGTCGACCACCCGAACGTCCTGGCCGCCCCCCACATCGCTTCCCAAGCCGAAGAGGGGCAGCGCCGGGCCGGCCTTGAGGTCGTCAGGCTCCTTCAAGACCATTTCCGGTGAGAGCCCATCTCCCCGCCCCGGGGCCAATAGAAATTCGTCTGCGTTTCGGGTAGAATAGCTCTTTATTTTCGCCGAACCTCGAGAGAGCGAACGATGGTCTACCTGGACAACAATGCGACGACCCCCCTCGACGCGGCCGTGGCCGAAACGATGGCCGCCTTTCTCCGGGAGCACTTCGGGAACCCCTCGTCCCTTTATCCCATCGGCCGGCAGGTCAAGGAGATGATCAACACGGCCCGGGAGAGCGTCGCCCGGTCCATGGGGGCCGGGAAAGCCGAGATCACGTTCACCGGGTCCGGGACGGAATCCGACAATCAGGCCATCCTCGGGGTTTGCGAGGCCCTGCCGGACAAGAGGGAATTTGTGACCTCGACCGTCGAGCATCCGGCCGTCCAGGAAACGGCCGCCTATCTCGAAAAGAAAGGCTACGCCGTCAAGTACGTCCCGGTCGACGCCTTCGGCCTCCTGGACCTGGACGCCCTCCGCGACGCCGTCACCTCCCGGACCGCCCTCGTCTCGATCATGCACGCCAATAACGAAATCGGGACGATCCAGCCGATCGAAGACGTTTCCCGGATCGCCCATGACCACGGCGTTCTCGTCCATACCGACGCCGTCCAGACTTTCGGCAAGATCCCGCTCGATGTCGAGGCTCTCGGGATCGATCTCCTGACGGTTTCGGCCCATAAAATCTACGGCCCCAAGGGCGTCGGGGCCCTCTATGTCCGGAAAGGAACGCCGATCCGGCCGATCATTCACGGCGGCCACCAGGAGCGCGGCCTGCGGGCGGGAACGGAGAACACGGCCGGCATCGTCGGCTTCGGCGAAGCGGCCCGTCTTCTTCGCGACCGGATCGGCCCCGACCGCGAGCGGCTGGCCGCCCTGGGCGAACGCCTTCGGGCCGGAATTCAGTCCCGGATCCCCAAGGTCCGGATGAACGGCCATCCGGAGCGAAGAATCAAGAGCACCCTCAGCGTCTCCTTCCTGGGCCTCGAGGCCGAAGCCGTGCTCCTGGCCCTGGCGACGAAGGGGATCTACGTCTCGACGGGGTCGGCCTGCAGCGAGGACTCGGACGAGGTCTCCCATGTCCTGACGGCCATCGGCCTCAGGCCGGAATTCGCCCGCTCGACGGTCCGGATGTCCCTCGGCCGGTTCAACACCGACGAGGATGTCGAGATCGTCCTCGGCGTGCTTCCGGAGATCGTCGCCAAGCTGCGGAAAATCTCGGCCTTCGATACCGAGGAATGGTGAGGAGGTCCCCATGAGCGAACCGACGATCCTCGACCGCATCGCCCGAAGATCGGTCCTTCTCGACGGGGCCATCGGGACCGAACTCATGAAGCGAGGCCTCGTCCCCGGGACCTGCCCCGAGCTCATGAACGTCGAGCATCCCGCCGTCGTCCAGTCCATCCACCGGGACTACTACGCGGCCGGTTGCGACGCCGTGACGACGAACAGCTTCGGCGCCTCGCCGCTCAAACTCTCGGCCTACGGCCTCGCTGGCCGGGCCTATGAACTCAACCTGGCCGCGGCCCGGAACGCCGTCTCCGTCCGTCCCGAGGGGAGATTCGTCGGAGGCGGCCTCGGACCGACGGGCAAATTCCTCAAGCCCCAGGGTGAACACACCGAGTCCGAACTCGAAGCCCAGTTCGCCGTCCAGGTTCGGGGCCTGGTCGACGGCGGGGCGGATTTTCTCCTTGTCGAGACGATGTTCGACCTCCGGGAGGCGCTCGCGGCCGTCCGGGGAATCCGGAGGGAATCGTCCCTCCCGGTCTTCGCCTCCCTGACCTTCAACAAGACGCCCCGCGGCTTCTTCACCTTGATGGGCGACAGCCTCAAGAATTGCGTCGAGGCCCTCGAGGCCGAGGACATCCCGGTCTTGGGGGCGAACTGCACCCTGGCCAGCGGCGAGATGGCCGACCTCGCGGCCGTGCTTCGCACCCTGACCTCTCGGCCCTTTCTCATCCAGGCCAACGCCGGAAGACCCGAAATCCGGCCGGACGGGAAAGTCGTCTATCTCCAGACCGTCGACGAGTACCTCGCGGACGTCCCCCGGATCATCGCCCAGGGGGCGGCCGTTATCGGCGGCTGCTGCGGCACCAACCCCGAACACCTCCGCCGGATGGCCTCCCTGCTCGGCTTGTCCTGAGACGCCGGCCGTCGGCCTCTCAACCCCCCTGAGAGCTCTTGAGCTGTCGGCGGTAGGCCCGCCGGACCTCGAGAAAATAAGAGACCATCTTAGGCTTGGCGAAATCGGGATAGGTCCATTCGAGCCGGCGGATGCCGGTCCTCGAAAACAGAAACTCGAGGTGGGCGTAAATCCCCTCCTGCAGAGGGACGCGGTGGGAAAAATTCTTGGCCGTGGCCATGATGAGGGCCGCCTCGGTGAGATATCCCGGGTCGAGGTTGACGGCCCGCCGGGACGCGCCGAAGGCCCTCCCGATCTCCTTCTCCATGGCGTTCGTCCGGAGTTTGACCGCGCTCAAGGCCTCGGGCGCGATCAGGGCGGCGAAGCTGACGAACGACCTCCGGAGCCGGGGCCCGATCTCGGCCGCGTAATAATCCGTCTCCACGAACGGGAAGCGCCCGCTCCGGATGTCGATCTCCCCCCAGGCGGAGGACAGGCGCGATTCGGCGGCTTCGAAATGAGCTTCTTCGGCGGCCAGGATCCCGCAGACGAGCTTGACGGGACGAAACGGCCTCGGCTCGGCCATGCCTCAACCTTATCCTAAAGGCCGGGTCAATTCAACGACGACCCTCCGGGTTTGCGCCCCGATGAAGCCAGGCTCCCGGGAGGGGGACATCGAGCGTCCCGGGGCCGGTCGAGCCCGGCGCGTTGAAATGATCGGGCCGATGGCCTATAATGAGCCGCGGTTTTTGAGGCGGCCAGAACGATGAAATGGGTTTACATCGAAGACATCGCGGCTCACCGAGGCCAGGATGTTGAACTCCGGGGCTGGGTCTACAACACCCGGTCGAGCGGCCGGATCCGGTTCATCCTTGTCCGGGACGGGACGGGGATCCTCCAGGCGACGATCCATTCCGAGAGCGAGGGCGACCCGCTCTATGAAAAATTCGACTCGCTGACCCAGGAGACCTCGCTTGTCGTCCGGGGGCGCGTCCGCGAGGACAAGCGGGCCCCGGGGGGATTCGAGCTCGGCATCCGGGAGATCGACATCCTCCAGGCGGCCGAGGATTATCCAATCACCCCCAAGGAACATTCGACCCCGTTTCTCATGGAGCACCGCCATCTCTGGCTCCGCTCCCGGAAGCCGCATGCCGTCCTCCAGGTCCGGGCCGAGGTCGTCAAGGCGATCCGCGACTTTTTCGACGGCCGCGGATTCCGCCTCATGGACACGCCGATCCTGACTCCGAGCGCCTGCGAAGGCACGACGACCCTGTTCGAAACGAAATACTTCGACCAGACGGCTTATCTGAGCCAAAGCGGCCAGCTCTACAACGAGGCCACGGCCGCCGCCTTCGGCAAGGTGTACTGCTTCGGGCCGACGTTCCGGGCCGAAAAGTCAAAAACCCGGCGCCATCTCATCGAATTCTGGATGGTCGAGCCCGAAGTCGCCTTCGCCGTCCTCGACGACATCATCGATCTCGGGACCGACCTCGTTCTCTTCATCCTCGAGCGGGTCCTCTCCCAACGCCGGAGCGACCTCGAGGCCCTCGAACGAGATCCTCGTCCCCTCGAGGCGATCGCCAAGCCGTTCGCCCGTCTGACTTATGACGAGATCGTCCCCCGCCTCCAAGCCAAGGGCTCGGCCATGGCCCGCGGAGACGACTTCGGCGCGGCCGAGGACGCCCTCATCTCGGAGCTTTCTCCGGGCCCGGTTTGCATCACCCACTTCCCGGCGGCGATCAAGGCCTTCTACATGCAGCCCGCTCCCGAGCGCCCCGACTTGGCCTTGGGGGTCGATTTCATGGCCCCCGAGGGATACGGAGAGATCATCGGCGGCGGCCAGCGGATCCACGACCCCGGTCTTCTCGAAGAGCGCCTCCGGGAGCATCATCTGCCGGCCGAAGCTTACGCCTGGTATCTCGACCTCCGCAAATTCGGCTCCTGCCCCCACAGCGGCTTCGGCCTCGGGGTCGAGCGGACGGTCTCTTGGATCTGCGGGATCAAACACATCCGGGAGACGATCCCCTTTCCCCGCCTTCTCTACCGCATTTACCCTTGAGCCAGCCATCCCGCCCGGACCTTCGCCGCGTCGCTCTCATCACCTACGGCTGCGCCAAGAACCTCGTCGACAGCGAGGTCATGGCCGGCCGGCTTCTCGAGAGCGGGTTCGCCTTGGCCGGCGACCCGGCCCGGGCCGAGGCCGTCCTTCTGAACACGTGCGGATTTATCCGGGCCGCCCGGGAAGAGGCCCTCGAGGGGATTGCCGAGGCCGTCGCCTTGAAGGCCGGAAAACCCGGCCTCAGGATCGCCGTCGTCGGCTGTTTCCCGGAACGTTCCCGTGACGCGCTCTCGGCCCGTTTCCCCGAGGTCGATGTTTGGGCCGGAGTCCGGGACTTCGACAATGTCGTCTCCCTCCTTCGGGGGAAACGCTTCCGGGCCGGACGTCGAGCGTTCCTTTATTCTGACCGGTCGCCGCGGGCCCTGTCGACGCCGCCCGGATGGGCCTATCTCAAGATCTCGGAAGGATGCTCGGGCCGCTGCGCGTTCTGCGCGATTCCCGGGATCAAGGGCGGCTACCGCTCCCGCTCTTCGGCTTCGATCGTCCAAGAGGCCCGAGGTCTGGCCGACAAAGGGGTGAAGGAAATCAACCTCGTCTCCCAGGACTCGACATTCTTCGGCCGGGATCGGGGACGGGAGGACGGCCTCGCCCGTCTTCTCGATGATCTGGCCCGGGTCGACGGCCTGAGCTGGATCAGGGTCCTCTACGGCTGTCCCGAGGGAGTGACGGACAAGCTCCTCGAAGCCATGGGAAACCCGAAAATCTGCCCTTACTTCGACCTTCCGTTTCAGCATGCCGACCGGGCGGTCCTCCGCCGGATGGGAAGGGCCACGGATGCCCGGCGGGGTCTCCACCTTCTCGAAAAGATCAGAAGCCGGGTTCCCGAGGCTTCCGTCAGGACCTCTCTCATCGTCGGCTTCCCCGGGGAGGGCGAGCGCGAGTTCGAAGCCCTCCGCGATTTCGTCCGGAAGGCCCGATTCGACCATCTCGGTGTCTTCGCCTATTCTCCCGAGGAGGGCACGAGAGCCTATGGCCTGGGCGACCCGGTCCCGGCGGCGGTCAAGGAGGAGCGGAGGAAAGCGATCCTCGATCTCCAGGCCGGGATCTCGTCCTCGCTCCTTCGCCGGTTCGTCGGCCGGATGATCGACGTTCTCATCGAGGGACGGTCGCCCGAACGTCCCCGGACTTGGCTGGGGAGGTCGCGCTGGCAGGCTCCCGAGGTCGACGGGCTCGTCTTCGTCCGGGCCTCGGCCGGCCGGTTGGAAAACCGCATCCGGCGTGTTAGAATCACCTCTTCCGGCACGTATGACCTCGAGGGACGGCTGACGTGATCAATGCCATCGCCAGGGGGCTCGCGACGGTTTTCGGGGCGGGCTATTTTCCCCTCGCCCCGGGAACGCTGGCCAGCCTCCTCGCCGCCGTCGCTTTTCGCTTCGTCCTGTCCGGTTTCCACCCCCTTGCCTATGCCGGTCTCGTGGCCGGGATTTTTTTTCTCGGCGTCTGGGCCTCCCGGCGATACGCTCGGATTCTTCGGCAAAAGGACCCCCGGAGAGCGGTCATCGATGAAATCGCCGGCCAGCTCGCCGCCTTGGCCGCCGTTCCGCCGACCTGGCCCTGGATCGGGGCCGGATTCTTTCTCTTCCGCCTCTTCGACGTCGTCAAGCCTTTCCCCGTCCGCCGGCTGGAGCGCCTGCCGGGCGGATGGGGCATCATGGCCGATGATATGCTCGCCGGACTCTATGCCGCCCTGATCCTCCAGGCATGGCGCTGGCTGCGATGAACGTCCATCTCTTGGCCGTTGGGTCGGAGCTTCTGACTCCCCTGTTCAGGGACACGAATTCCCTCTACCTGACCGAGCGCTTGAACGACCTCGGCTATGAAGTCGCCTTCAAGGGCGTCGTCGGCGACGAACCTCTCCCCCTTTCCCGGGCCGTCCGACGGTCCCTGGAGGAGGCCGACATCGTTTTCGTCTGCGGAGGACTGGGCCCGACGGGGGACGATCGGACCCGCGAGGCCGTCGCCGTCGTCCTGGGACGGGAGCTCGTTCTCGACGAAAAGATCCTCCGGACGATCGAGGACAGGTTCCGCCGGCGGGGAAAGGAGATGCCCGAGGCGAACCGGAAGCAGGCCCTTGTCATCGCCGGAGCCGAGGTCCTTCCCAACCGCAACGGGACGGCCCCGGGCCTCTGGATTTCCCATGGAGGGAAAACCGCCGTCCTTCTGCCCGGACCGCCGTTCGAACTCCGGTCGATGGCCGAGGAGAGCGTTTGGCCGAGGCTGCCTCGGCGCCCGGACGGCCCTTTGGTCCGGACCGTCCTCAAGACGACGGGCTTGACGGAATCCGAGGTCGAAACCCTGGTCCATGACCTCTATCCCTCCGAGCCGAGTCGGCGTCTCACGATCCTGGCCTCGCCCGGACAGATCGAGCTCCATCTCTCCTCCGCCGCGGACGGTGTCGGCGAATGCGGGTCCGGCCTGGCGGCGGTCGTTCGGGAAATCCGCGGCCGGCTTGGATCCCGCATTTTTTCCGACGACGGCGCGGAACTCGAGGAGGTCGTCGGACGGCTGCTCCGCGAAAGGGGCCTGACCCTGGCCGTGGCCGAATCATGTTCGGGCGGCCTGCTCAGTCACCGGCTGACCTCGGTTCCCGGCAGTTCGGCCTACTATGCGGAAGGCTGCGTGACTTACGGGAACCGGGCGAAAACCGAACGTCTCGGCGTCCCGGCGGCAACCATCGCCCGCCACGGGGCGGTCAGTCGCGAAACCGCCGCGGCCATGGCCGAGGGAGCGCGCCGGACTTCCGGGGCGGAGATCGGTCTGTCCTTGACCGGAATCGCCGGACCCGGCGGCGGCGCTCCGGAAAAGCCCGTCGGCCTCGTCTACGCGGCGCTTTCGGACGGGGCGGGGACGATCACGGCTAAAAGCCTTTTTTTGGGGCCGCGGGACCGGGTCAAGTTCCAGGCCTCCCAAAAAGCCCTCGACCTTCTCCGCCGCCGGCTCCTGGGAGTCGAAATCCCATGAGGGCGTTCATCGCCGTTGAAATCGACCCCGCGATCAAAGCCGCGATGGCCGACCTTCAGCGCCGGCTTCGCCGGCTCGGTTCGGCGGCCGTATCCTGGACCCGCGAGAGCGGCCTGCACCTGACTCTCAAGTTCCTCGGAGAAATCGAGGAAAGCCAAGCCGCCGGGCTCCGCGAGCCGTTGGCCGGGATCGCCGCCGCGACGGCGTCATTTCCCCTCCTCGTCAGAGGGACGGGGACATTCCCTCCCGGCCGGCCTCCCCGCGTTCTTTGGGTCGGCCTCGAGGCCCCATCCGACCTGGCCGTCCTTCAATCCCGAATCGAGAGGGCGGCCGAAGACGCCGGCATCCCCCGCGAGGAACGGCCTTTCCATCCTCATCTGACTCTGGGTCGGGTCAAGGCGAACGGAGGGCTTCATCCTCTCCTGGCCGAACTCGAGCGTTCCGGACGGGCCGAGTTCGGCCGGATGACCGTCCGGTCCGTGGTCCTATTCCAAAGCGACCTCAAGCCTTCGGGAGCCGAGTATACCCGCCTCGGGATTTTCGAGTTCCGATGACCGAGAAAATCCTCTTCCTCCTGGGCGCCTATTTGTTGGGCGCCTTCCCGACCGGATATCTCCTCTTTCGATGGAGCGAACGTCAAGACATCCGCCGCTTCGGCAGCGGCGCGACCGGAGCGACGAACGTCCTCCGGTTCAAAGGCCTGGCCTTGGCCGCTCCCGTGGCCCTCATCGACATCGCCAAGGGAGCGGTCCCGGCCTTGTTGGCCCAACATCTCTTCGGCCAGGCCGGTTTTGCGGCCTTGGGCGCTTCGGCGGCCGTCATCGGACACTGCTTTCCCGTCTATATCGGATTCCGCGGCGGAAAGGGCGTGGCCACGGCGGCCGGGGCCATGCTCTCGCTCGCCTGGGTCCCGGCCCTCCTCTGTCTCGGCGTCTTCATCCTCGCCGTCGCGGCGACGCGTTTCGTCTCGGTCGGGTCGATCCTGGCGGCCGTCTTTTTTCCCGTCTTCGCCGTCCTCCTCGGCTCGCCCGATGAGCTCGTCCTCTCGAGTTTGCCGATCGTCGCGGTCATTCTCGTCCGGCATGCCTCGAACATCCGCCGCCTGATCAGGCGGGAGGAGAGAAGATTCGAACGGCCCAAAGGAGGCGAAGGGTGAAGGCCGCGGTCATCGGCGGCGGAAGCTGGGGCACGGCCTTCGCCGTCTATCTCGGCCGAATCGGCATCCCGACCCGCTTGTGGATCAGGGAGCCGGATGTTTTCGAAGCGGCCCGCCGGGACCGGGAAAACCCCGTCTTCCTCCCTGGGCATCGCTTCCCCGAGGCCGTCTCCGTCCATCAGGAGATCGGTCAGGCGATGGATGGCGCGGAGGCCGTTTTCGTCGCCGTGCCGTCGCAGCACTGCCGACAAATCTACAGCCGGATGTCGCCCTACTGCGAAGAAGGCCAGGCCGTCATCAGCCTGACCAAGGGGATCGAGAAACGGACGCTCCTCAGGATGTCCGAGGTCATGGGCGAGGTTTTCGACTCCGAAACCCGGCCGTCGGTCGGCGTCCTGTCGGGGCCAAGTTTCGCCCGGGAAGTCGCCGAGGGGCATCCGACGGCCCTCATCCTGGCCTCGCGGGATAGCGGCTCGGCCGGCCGTCTCCAGCATCGCCTTTCGAGCCCGTCGCTCCGGGTCTACACGACCCGGGACGTCGCCGGCGTCGAAGTCGCCGGGGCCCTGAAAAACATCATCGCCATCGCCGCGGGAATTTTGGACGCCATGGCTTTCGGCCACAATGCCCTGGCCTCCCTCATCACCCGCGGCCTGGCCGAAATCGCCCGGCTGGGGATCAAGCTCGGGGCCCGCCGCGACACGTTCGCCGGCTTGGCCGGTCTGGGCGACCTCGTCCTGACCTGCACCGGCCCGCTCAGCCGGAACCGCCGGGTCGGCCGGGAGCTTGGCGCGGGACGACGGCTGAGCGAAGTCCTGGCCGGCGCCAGGATGGTCGCGGAGGGAATCCCGACGACGGTCTCGGCGCGCGAATTGGCCAAGAAGAAGGGGGTGGAAATGCCGATCACCGAGCAGGTCTATCAAGTCCTTTGCCGAAAGAAGCCTCCCCGCCGGGCCCTGGCCGACCTGATGGCCCGCGAACTCCGGAGCGAAACCGACGGCTTCGAGTACAAGTTCCAGCATTTCATGAACCGTTTCCGGGGCGGGCAGAGGCCGAGCGAGGGCGCGTCGTCGAAAATCCGAGGACGCCCATGAGAAAAAAGACCGCGATGATCGGGTTGGCCCTGGCCGTGGCCGCCCTTCTTCTGCCGGGATGCGTTTCGGCCGAAAAGCGGAAGGCCGCCGAGCGGGAAAAGGACCCCCAATACCAGTACGAAAAGGCCGTCGTCTGCATGCAGTACGGGATGGTCGACGAGGCCTTGAAATATCTCCGGGCCGCCCTTCTCCTCGACTCCCGTCACGCCCTCGCCCTGAACCTCCAAGGTTTGGCCTTCATGATGAAGGGCCTCGTCCCGGAATCCATCAAGTCCTTCGAGGCCTCGGTGTCGATCGACCCGGGCTTCTCCGAAGGCCATAACAACCTGGGGACGGCTCTTCAAGAAGCGAATCGCCTCGACGAGGCGGCCGCCGCCTACGAGAAGGCCTACGCTCTCGACCAAAACTACAATGCGGCCTACAACCTGGCCAAGATCGCCTATCTCCAGGAACGGCCCGGGCAAGCCCTGGACTGGGTTCAGAAATCCATCGCCAGGTTCGGCCGGTCCGTCCTGGCCTTCAACCTCCAGGGGCTTGTCTTCGAGGCCTTGGAACGCTTCGACGAAGCGGCCGCGAGCTACCAGCAGGCCCTCCGGATCCAGCCCGCCGAGTTGAACGTCCAGTTCAACCTCGGGGTCGTGTATTACAAGAAGAAGAATTATTCCCTGGCCAAGGACATCTTCACCAAGGTCCTCGACGAACTCGTCCGCAATCCCAAGGCCGGCTCCGACGAACTCCGCGGCCGCGTCCAGGACGCCCTGAAAAAGCTCGAGGGGCGCTGAGCCCGAGGCCTCAGGTCCCTTCCTGCCATTCGGCGAGGTATTTCTTCTGCTCGGCCGTCAAGGCGTCGATCCGGATCCCCATGGCCTCGAGCTTCCGGCGGGCGATTTCCGCGTCGATCTCCCGGGGGACCGGATAGACGGTCGGCTCGAGGGCCGAGGCGTTCCGGACGAGGTGGACGACGCTGAGGGCTTGGTTGGCGAAGCTCATGTCCATGACCATGGCCGGATGGCCTTCGGCCGCGGCCAGGTTGATGAGCCGGCCTTCGCCCAGGAGATGGATTCTTCGGCCGTCGGCCATCGTGTACTCGTCGACGAACTCCCGGATTTTTCTTTTCCGCCTGGCCATGGCGGCCAAGGCCGGGATGTCGATTTCGACGTTGAAGTGGCCCGCGTTGGCCACGACCGCCCCGTCCTTCATGGCCGCGAAATGCCTGCGGCCGATGACGATCTTGTTGCCGGTCACGGTCACGAAGACGTCCCCAATCCGGGCGGCCTCGGCCATGGGGAGGACGTCGAAGCCGTCCATGACGGCCTCGATGGCCTTGAGGGGATCAACTTCGGTGATGATGACTCTCGCCCCGCCCCCCCGGGCCCGGGCGGCCAGGCCTCGCCCGCACCAGCCGTAGCCGGCGATGACGAATCGGAGGCCGGCCAAGAGGACGTTCGTCGCCCGAAGGATGCCGTCGATCGTGCTTTGGCCGGTTCCGTAGCGATTGTCGAAAAAGTGCTTGGTCTGGGCGTCGTTGACGGCGATGATCGGGTAGCGGAGAACACCCTGATGGGCCATGCTCCTGAGGCGGATGACCCCCGTCGTCGTTTCCTCGGTTCCGCCGTCGACCCCCCCGACAAGGTCCCGGCGCTTTGTGTGGAGCACGGTCACGAGGTCGGCTCCGTCGTCCATCGTCAGGTGGGGCTTGTGGTCGATGGCGCTTAAGATGTGGCGGTAATAGGCCTTGTGGTCCTCCCCCTTTATGGCGAAAACGGGCAGGCCGTGATGTTTGACCAAGGCCGCGGCCAGGTCGTCCTGGGTGCTCAGGGGATTCGAGGCGCACAAGCGGACTTCGGCTCCCCCGAGCCGGAGAGCTTCCATGAGGTTCCCCGTCTCGGTCGTCACGTGGAGGCAAGCCGCGATGCGCACTCCCCGGAGAGGCTTGTCCTTGGCCAACGAGGCCTTGATCGAGTTCAGAACGGGCATGAACCGGCCGGACCACTCCATCCGGAGCTTGCCCTTGGCGGCGAGGCCGAGGTCTTTGACATCGTAGGTCATCGGGACATTCTCCTTTTCCGTCTCACAGGCCCGCGTCGCCGCGAATGGCCGCGGCCTTGTCCGTCCGTTCCCAAGTGAACTCGGGCTCGGTCCGTCCGAAATGGCCGAAGGCCGCCGTCTTCCGGTAGATCGGCCGGAGGAGGTCGAGATGCGTGATCATCGCTTTCGGCGTCAGGGGAAAATGGGCCCGGATGATCTCTTTGATCTTGTCTTCGGAGATCTTCGCCGTTCCGAAGGCGTCGACCATGAGGGAAACCGGCTCGGCGATGCCGATGGCGTAGGCGATCTGGACCTCGACCTTGTCGACGAGACCGGCGGCGACGAGGTTCTTGGCGATGTATCGGGCCATGTACGACCCGGACCGGTCGACCTTGGAGGGGTCCTTTCCGGAGAAGCATCCGCCGCCGTGGCTGCCGACGCCGCCGTACGTGTCGACGATGATCTTCCGGCCGGTGACGCCCGTGTCGGCCAGCGGTCCGCCCTGCTCGAACCGTCCCGTTCCGTTGATGATGATCTTCGTCTTGGGGTCGATCATCCCGGCCGGAACGACCTCGTCGATGACGGCCTGCCGAATCCCTTCCCGGAGGTCGCCGATCTTGACCGCGGCGTCGTGCTGGGCGGCGATGACGATCGCTTCGACCCGCTTCGGAGCGTCCGCGGCGTATTCGATCGTGACCTGGGATTTGCCGTCGGGCCTGAGATAGGGGAGAATATGGGCCCGCCGGACGTCGGTCAGGCGGCGGACGAGCTTGTGGGCCATCATGATCGGAAGGGGCATGAGCTCTTCGGTTTCGCGGCAGGCATAGCCGAACATCAAACCCTGGTCGCCCGCCCCCTGCTCCCGGCCGGCCGTCTCGTCGACGCCCTGGGCGATGTCGGGCGACTGCTCGTGGATCGAACTCAGGACGCAGCAGGTCTCGTAATCGAAACCGTACTCGGCGTGGGTGTAGCCGATATCCCGGACCTCCTCCCGGACGACTTTTTGAAAGTCGCAATAGCCGAGAGTCGTGATTTCCCCGGCGATGAGGACGAGGCCCGTCGTGGCCAGCGTTTCGCAGGCCACCCGGCTCTTCGGGTCCTGAGCCAGGAGGTCGTCGAGGATCGCGTCGGACACCTGGTCGCAGACTTTGTCGGGGTGACCGACGGTCACCGATTCCGAGGTGAAGAAGTGTTTTCCGTCCTGACTCATGCGGATCCCTCCGGAGGCAAGATAAAGTAACGGCCTTTATAGCACAAGGCCGCCTCCGATGCAAGACGAGATCGGACCGAACCGGCGGGTCCGTTTGACCCTCATCCGCGAATCTGCTATTTTGAGCCCGTTCAAGCCGACGGAAGCCGACAACCATGGGCGCGCCGATTTGGAAACCGGGGACCTGCGCCGCTTTGCTCTGGCTCGTCCTCGGCGGAGCGGCCGAAACCGTCCAGCTTGTCCCCGATCCCGCCCTCCCCGTCCGGTTCGCCTTGAAGAACGGGCTGGAGGTCGTCCTGTCCGAAGACCCCTCGCTTCCCGTCGTCGCCGTCGCCGTGGCTTACAGGGCCGGATCGATCCAGGAGACCGAAGGCCGGACGGGACTCGCCTATCTCATGGAAAAGCTGATGATGGACGCGGGCGGAGAGAACGTCGCCCCCTTCCAGCACCGGAACACGATCATCCGGAGCGGCGGAACGCTCAATGCCGAGGCTTTCGAAGACCGGACGATCTTCTACCAAACCGTCCCCTCCCATCTCTTGGCCCTCGTTCTCTGGCTGGAGTCGGAGAGGATGCGATCCCTCGTCATCACCGAGGAGGTCTTCGATCGGACCCGGTTCGCCTTGCTCGAGGAACTCCGCCAGCGCCGATTCGTCGAGCCGTATCTCCCCAGCCTGTACACCCTGGATCGGCTCACCTACGCCGATTTCCCCTACAGCCATCCTCTTCTCGGGTCTGAGAACGACGTCCGGAACTTGACCCTCGAGGACGTCCGGGCCTTCGCCGGGGAGGCTTTCTCCCCCGGCAACGCCGTCCTCGTCGTCGCCGGCCAGTTCGCCGCCGCGAGAGTCCGCGACCTCATCGGCCGCTTCTTCGAAACCATCCCTCGGGGGAAGCCTCTTCCCCCCCTTCCCTCCGGGGATTCCTCCTGGACCCGCCGGAGGATCGAACAAAGCGTCGAAGAGCCGTTTGTCCCGGCGCCCGCCCTGTATATCGCTTTTCGAATCCTGTCTCCCCGCTATCCCCTCGAGGTCAACGCCATGACGATCCTCGATTACGTCCTTCTCCGCGGCCGGACCTCCCGCCTCTCCCGCCGGCTTCTCAATCGCGATGCCAAGATCGCCTACCAGCTCAGCGGCGGCCTCGAGCGCCGTCTCGACCGGTTCGTCTACAAGATTTTCGTCACGGCCAGTCCGACGATGATCCCGGCCTGCCAGAGCGCCGTCTTCAGCGAGCTCGAGAAGCTCCGGCGGACGTTTGTCTCCGAGGACGAGCTCTCCCGGGCCAAGGCCCGCTATCGGGCGGACCTCGTCGGCCGGACCTCGACGGCCGCGGACAGGGCGATTTATCTGGCCGAAGAGGCCCTGGCCCTCGGCCTCGACGGCCGGACGGTCGATGACCTGCCGGCCGAGCAAGCTAAAACTTTCGCCGTCTCGGCCAAGGACATCGTCGGGGTCATGAACCGTCATTTCACCGTCGACAACAGCATCGTCCTCATCCTGACCCGCAAATGAGACGCGCCGCGATCGCTTTCGGCCTGCTCGCCCTACTGGCCGGTTGGGCGGTTCTGCCGGCCCAGGAGCGGCTCCGCCGGCCGCCGCCGATCGAGCCCCTGGCGCCCCTCCGGCTTCCCGAATTGCAATCCCGGGAGTTGGCCAACGGGCTGAAATTATGGGTCGCTTACCGGGAGGTATCCCCGATCGTCAGCCTCCATCTGATCATCGGCGGCGGCGAAAGCGCCTGGCCCGACAAGACCCCTGGCCTGGCCACCCTGGCCGCGGCCCTTCTCGGCCAGGGGACGCAATCCCGGCGCGTGTCCCAGATCGAAGAGGCCGTTGAGGCCATGGGCGGCGATCTCGTCGCCGAAGCCGGAGCGGACGCCGTCCACTTGCGTTTCCGCTTCCTGGAGAATTCTCTGGACGAGGCCCTGGCTCTCGTCGCCGAAATGATCCTTCGGCCCGATTACACGGACCGGGCCGTCCAGATCGCCAAGACGACCGTGACCTACGACCTCGTCGACAAAGAGAGGCATCCGGCTTTCGCCGCCCGCCGTCATCTTGTCCGTCTCCTCTTCGAGGGTCATCCCTACGGTCGTTCGGCTTTCGGACGGGAGGCCATCCGAGCTTGGACCCTCAAGGATTTCCTCGAGTTTCTCGGCCGGACGTTCCATCCGAACAACACCCAGGTTCTCCTCGTCGGAAACGTGACCATCAACACGGCGACGCGCCGCGTTTCCCATTACTTGAACATGTGGCCCCGCCGCGATCTCGCCGCCCCTCCCCTGCCGCCTCCCCGACCGCCGGCCCGGGACCGGGTTGTCCTCGTCGATCTTCCGGGAGAGGCCGACGCCCTCATTCTCGCCGGGACGACCCTGCCCTCTTTCTCCCCTTCCGAAGGAGCCGTTCTCCAGGTTCTCAACCAAATCCTCGGGGGATCCCTGTACTCCCGCCTCAATCTCAACCTCCGCGAGTCCAAGGGATATGCCCGTTTCGCGACGAGCGAGACTCTCGCCCTTCGGGCCGGGGGCGTTTTCATGATTCAAGCCTCCGTCGCCCCGGGCGTCCTCGCTCCGGCCGTGGCCGAAATCCTGGCCGAGGTCCGGAAGCTGGCCGTCTCATTCCCCCTGCCGCTCGAGGTCGAGCAGGCCAAGGGATTTCTCATGGCGAACTTCCCCGTTTCGATCGAACGTTATGACCGTTATGCCGACCGGGTCGCGGAAACGATCGTCCTCGGCGCCGGAGAGGAGCGTTGGAGCCGATACCAAGCCTCCATCGTCGGCGTCGACGGCGAAAGCGTCTCTGCTCTGGGCCGGAGGATCCTGTCGCAGCCCTTCGTCTTCGTCATTGCCGGGGCGAAAGAGGCCTGCCTGGAGCACCTGGCCGAATTCGAACCCCTCGACGTCTTCGACGCCGGGGGCCGTTATCTTTCGACCGCGCCCAGGCGAAAGGAGCCCTGAATGAAGCTCGTCGAGTGCGTGCCCAATTTCAGCGAGGGCCGCGATCCCGAAAAAATCCGGGCCATCGCCCGGGAAATCGAGGCGACGCCGGGAGTCAAGCTCCTCGACGTCGACCCCGGCGCGTCGACCCATCGCACGGTCGTGACGTTCGTGGGAACCCCCGAGGCCTCCGCCGAGGCGGCTTTTCGGGCGATCCGAAAGGCCGCCGAGGTCATCGACATGACGACTCACAAGGGCGCGCACAGCCGGATCGGAGCGACCGACGTCTGCCCGTTCGTCCCTCTGGCGGGGACGACGATGGCCGATTGCGTCCGTTTGGCCAGGGAGCTCGGCCGCCGGGTGGCCGACGAACTGGGAATACCCGTTTACCTTTACGAAGAAGCGGCCGCTTCTTCCGAGAGGCGGAACCTCGCCTCGATCCGCCAGGGAGAATACGAGGGCCTGCCCGACAAGCTCAAGGATCCCGCCTGGATGCCCGATTTCGGCCGGCCCGTTTTCAACCCCCGGTCCGGAGCGACGGTCATCGGCGCCCGGGAATTTCTCATCGCCTACAACATCAACCTCGACACCCGGGACCGGAAACTCGCCAGCGAGATCGCCCTCAACATCCGGGAGAGCGGCCGCCTCCGGAGGGACAAGGACGGGAACATCGTCCGCGACGCCTCGGGAGAGGCCGTTCGGATCCCGGGGCGGTTCTCCCACGTCAAGGCCGTCGGGTGGTACATCGAAGACTACGGCAGGGCCCAGATTTCGATCAATTTCACGAACTTCAAGGTCACCCCGGTCCACGCCGTCTTCGACGAGGTCCGGTCCCAAGCCGCCCGCCTCGGCCTCAGGGTCACGGGGTCCGAGCTCGTCGGGCTTATTCCCCGGGAGGCTCTGCTGGCCGCCGGCCGACACTATCTGAGGAGGCAAGGCAAAAGCTCGGGAGTCCCCGAGGAAGAGCTCATCCGCCAGGCCGTCCTGTCCCTGGGCCTGAACGACGTCGCCCCCTTCGATCCCGGGAAAAAAATCATCGAGCTCCAGGTCGATGAGGCCCCGGCGAAACTCGTCGGGATGGACCTCCGGTCGTTCGCCAACGAAGTCTCGATGGATTCCCCGGCCCCGGGCGGAGGGAGCGTGGCGGCATTATGCGGGGCGCTCTCGGCCTCGCTGTCGGCCATGGTCGCCAACCTGACCGTCGGAAAGAAAGGATACGAGCGGGTCGACCGGGAGATGGACCGGACGGCCGGCCAGGCCCAGAATCTCAAGGACCGTCTTCTTCGGGCCGTCGACCTCGATACGATCGCCTTCGGAAGGGTCATGGAAGCCCTCCGCCTTCCCCAGGCGACCGCCGAGCAGCGATCCGAACGCCAAGCGGCTCTCGAGGCCGCCAACCGGGAGGCGACGGCCGTCCCCCTCGGCGTCCTCCGGGACGCCTTGGCCTTGATCGACGCGGCCGGGGCCGCGGCGGCCAAGGGGAACCGGAACTCGCTGAGCGACGCCGGAGTGGCCGCCCTGACGGCCGCCGCGGCGGCCGAGGGGGCGTTCTATAACGTTTTCATCAATCTGCCGAACCTCGGGGACGCCGAGGCCCGGGCGATGATCAAGAAAGAAGCCGCGTCCCTCCGCCGCCGGATCCTCCGCCGATCGGCCGTGGTCCGGAAGCGGGTTGAAACAAACCTGAGAAAAAAGGTAAAATAAGGGATGATGCGGCTGCCGCTCATCTCGGGTGGACTCAAGAAGCGCCTTTGGGTGATCATCATTCTCGTCATCGGGTTCCTCGTCTACACCTCCCTCGGCGATCTCCTGCCCCGCTACTGGGATTGGATCGGTTTTCGGACCTTCGAGCGGTCCGTCCTGACCATCGGCTTTCTCGTCATCCTGCTCATCGCCCTCTCCGGCCTGGCCGCGAGCGATAAGCTCTCGGACCTGGCCATCAGAGACGGGCTGACCGACCTTTACAACCAGAGTTACATCAAGGCCCGGCTCCAGGAGGAAATATACCGGTCGGACCGTTACGCCTATCCCTTGAGCATCCTCATGATCGACCTGGACGATTTCAAGAACGTCAATGATCTCCACGGCCACGTCATCGGAGATCACGTCCTCAAGGCGTTCGCCGGAGTTTTGCAGGAACTCGTCCGTCATTCGGACATCGTCGGCCGGTTCGGCGGGGAGGAGTTTCTGGCCATCCTTCCCCAGACGGGCCCTCTCGAGGCCGCCGCGGCCGCCGAGCGGATCCGCCGCGACATCGCCCAGTATCCTTTCCGGGTCGGCCGGGACCGGGACCGGCAAGTTGAGATCACGATCAGCCTGGGCGTTTTCTCGAATCCCCGACAAAACCAGAACGTCGAAGAAATCATCACCTGCGCCGACTCGGCTCTCCGCCGGGCCAAGACCCAGGGCAAGAACAAGGTCGTCGCCGCCTCTACCTGAGACGCCTCCGGGCGGCCGCCGCCCCCCCGAAAAGAACGAGACCGACGAGGACGATCGCCCCTGAGGCCGGAAGGTCGAAAACGTAGGCCGAGAGCAGCCCCAGGACGACGGACAGCGCGCCGGCCGTCCCGGCCAGACAGAGGGCCTTCCGGAAGCTCGAGGCGACCTGGAGGGCGGCCGCGGCCGGAACGACGATCAGGGCCGAGACAAGGAGGATCCCGACGACTCTCATCCCGAGGACGATCGTCACCGCCGCGAGGATCGTCACGGCCATGTCCAAGCGCTCGACGGGCAGCCCGGCGGCCCGGGCCGACTCCCGGTCGAACGTCAGGAAGACGAGCTTGTGGTAAAGGCCGAAGATGACGGCCGCGATCCCCGCGGCCAAGGCCGCGGCGAGGACGACCTCAAACCTGGAAATCGCCAGGATCTCGCCGAACAAGTAGCTCAGAAGTCCGGCGTTATAGGTCCGGGCGGCCGAAGCGAGGACGATCCCCAAGGCCAGCCCTCCGCTGCTCAGGACGGCGACGGCCGTGTCGCCGTGAAGTCCGGCCCGGGACTTCAACTTGACCAGGAGCCAGGCCGCGAAGACGGCGACGACGAAGGCGACGGCCAGCGGCAAACGCCGGACGAGGAGTCCGAGGGCGAGGCCGGCGAAGGTGATATGGGACAGTCCGTGTCCGATCATGGCGTCACGGCGGAGGACGAGAAAGACGCCGAGGACGGCGCAGGAGAAGGCGATGAGGATCCCGGCGACCAGGGCGCGCTGGAGAAAGGCGAATTCCAGGAAGGCTCCCATGGATGCTCAGGTCAATGACGGTGGGAGATCAGGTGATGGCCTCCGGCGATCATGTCGCGGAGGGCGGCCGAACGGCAGAATTCCTCGTGGGTCCCGTGGTAAACGAGCTTCCGGCCGAGGCAGGCGACCTTGGTGATGTGGCGGTTGGCGATGCCGATGTCGTGGGTGACCAGGACGATCGTGATCCCTCGGCCGATATTCAGGGCCGAGAGAAGGTCGTAGAATTGCTCCTCCATTCCGGCGTCGACCCCCGTGGTCGGTTCGTCGAGGACGAGGAGATGCGGCGCTAGGAGGAGGGCCCGGGCGATGAATACCCGTTGCTGCTGTCCCCCCGAGAGGCGTCCGACCGGGCTTCGGGCCTCCTTGTCTAGGCCGACCAGGGCCAGGATCCTGGCGATCTCCTCGGCCTCATCCCGGGTCGTCCGATGGAAAGGGCGGCGGGAAGCGAGAAGGCCCATGGCCACGACTTCCCTCACGGAGGCGGGGAACAAAGGGTCGAAATGCGTCGCCTTCTGGGGGACGTAGCCGATCCGCTCCCAGGCTTTGAAGGCGGAGACGGGTTGGCCCATGATTTTGACCGATCCCCGGGAGGGTTTCAAGACGCCGAGGATCGTCTTGATCAAGGTTGTCTTCCCGGACCCGTTCGGGCCGAGGACGGCCAGGAAGTCTCCCCTGAAGATGGGCAGGGTGACATCCTCGAGGACGAGGCCTCGTCCGTAGCTGAAGGAGACATTCTCGACCGAAACGAGAAGGGCTGAGTCAACGGCAGCCGAGCCCATGGCGCAGGTTCTCCAAGTTCCGTTCCATCAGGTCAATGAAGGTCGTCCGGCCGCCCCGCGCTTCGGTCAGGTTATGGCCCGGATGGAGGAGGAGGACCTCCGCTCCGATTTCCCGGGCGATCGTCCGGGCCAGCCGGTCGCCCGAACCGGGTTCATGGAAAACGGCGGCGATGTTTTCGGACTTGGCTAAGGCGATGATCCGGACGATGTCCCTGGGAGCCGGAGAGGCCTCGGGCGTCGGCCCCATGACCGCGGTCTGGACCAGGCCGTAGCGCCGGGCCAGATAAGCGAACGCGGCGTGGCCTCCGACGACGAGCCGCCGGCCCCGGCAGGACCGAAGGGCTTCGGCATACCGCCGGTCAAGGTCCTCAAGCCTGGCCTTGTAGGCCCGGGCGTTGGCCTCGAAAATCGGGGCTTCGGAAGGCGAAAGCTCGGCCAAAGCCGCGGCCACGCGGTCGACAATGGCCCGGTCCTGGTCGAAATCCAGCCAAACATGAGGGTCCGTCGCATGGCCTTCCCCTTCCTCATGATCCGTCTCCTGGATCAGTCGCAGTCCCCGGCTCGCTTCCAGCCTTTTCCATCCCGGTCCGGCGGCGTTCCGGAAAAGGTCTTCCGCCCAAGGATCAAGGCCGGACCCGAGATATAGGAAAAGCCCTCGCTCCCCGGCCAGCGTCTTGATGTCCCCCAGGCGGGGCTGCCAGGAGTGGATATCGGCCCCGGGAGGAACGAGGATCTCGGTTTCGGTCCGATCTCCGCCCACCTCTCGGGCGAATTCTCCGAGAGGGAAGATCGTCGCCACGACCTTGAGTCCGGGCCGAGGATCGACGGACGCGAGGAGGGTCGCCGCGGCCGCCACGGCGGCCGCCCCCGCAGCGGAGGATACGAAACGAAGCCTCATGGGTGCGTCCAGTGAACCACTTTCATCCGGGGCCATTGTAATGAACGGTCCGAAGGCCTGTCAAACCGGCCTCCTCCGCCCGGCGGCCTTGCGCCCCCGCGAGGATTGTGGCATCATGGGCCTCCGTTAGGATTTTCATTCACGGAGGAAGTCCCATGGCATCGCCTCTCGCCGGCCTGGCGCCGGAACTTCTTTGGAAGCACTTCGACCGCATTCTCGGCATTCCCCGCTGCAGCGGGAGCGAAAAACCGCTGGGAGATTACATCGTCTCCCGGGCCAAGGCTTTGGGTTTGGTTTGGAAGCGGGATAAGGTCGGCAATGTCGTCGTCCGCAAGCCGGGCGCCCCGGGACGGGATTCCGCGGCCTTCCTGGCCCTTCAGGGGCACATGGACATGGTTTGCGAGAAAAACTCCGACGTCGTCCACGACTTCGCCAAAGACCCCATCATCCCCGTCCTGAAAGACGGCTGGATCCAGGCCCGGGGGACGAGCCTCGGCTCGGACAATGGAATCGCCGTCGCGGCCTTCCTGGCGGTCATGGAAGACGCCTCTCTCGTCCACGGCCCGCTCGAATTCCTTTTCACCGTGGACGAGGAGCGCGGGCTGACCGGGGCCCGTTCCATACCGGCCGGATTCCTCCAAAGCCGGCGGATGCTCAACCTCGACAGCGAGGAGGAGGGGACATACACCATCGGCTGTTCGGGGGGGGCCGACTCGGACTTCACCTTCCCCTTGAAGAGGCTCAAGGCCGCCGCCGGGAAATCCCTCCGGCTGTCCATTATGGGGCTCCGAGGCGGCCATTCCGGCCTCGACATCCATCTCGGCCGGGCCAACGCGATTAAAATCCTGGCCCGCGTCCTCTTCGAGGCCGGCTCAAAGTTTTCTTTTGCCTTGGGCCGCCTCGAAGGCGGGAGCAAGCACAACGCCATCCCCCGGGAGGCCCGAGCGGATCTCGTCCTCGCCCCGGCGGAGGAGGCGCGCTTCCGGGCATTCCTCGACCGGACGTTGGCCGACGTCCGGGCCGAATTCGGGAGCGTCGAGGCCGATTTGGCCTGGAGTCTCGATCCCCTCCCGGGCCGGAACTTCAAACCGATGACCGAAAAATCGCGCCGCGGCCTGCTCGCCTTTCTCCTGGCCTGTCCGCACGGGGTCCTGAGGATGCACCCCGAGATCGCCGGCCTGACCGAAACCTCGAACAACCTGGCGATCGTTCGAACAACCCCTTCCTCGGCCCGCATCCTGACCAGCAGCCGAAGCTCGGTCGGGCCGGCCTTGGCCTCCGTCCGAAACTCCCTCAAGGCCCTGGCCCATTTGGCCGGCGCGTCCGTCCGCCAGCCCGAAGGATACCCGGGCTGGGCTCCGAACCTCCACTCGAGCCTCCTGGCCGAGATGCAGGCCATCCACGTCAAAGTCTTCGGGGCCGAAGCCAGGGTCGTGGCCGTCCACGCCGGCCTCGAGTGCGGGATCATCGGAGAAAAATTTCCGGGGATGGACATGATTTCCTTCGGGCCGAACATCCGCCATCCCCATTCGCCCGACGAGCGGGTCGAAGTCGCTTCCGTCCGGAAATTCTACGACTTCCTCCTGGCCGTCTTGAGGGAGCTCTCCTGAGCTCCTCGACGTTCGTTCCGTGGAGGGATTTCATGGGAAAGGTCAGATTCGCCTTCGTCCTCTGCCTGACGGCCGCTTGCCTCACGATCCCGGCCGCTTGCAAGAAGAAGCCGACCGCGTCGCGGCTCCCGGCCGGAGCCTCGACCGATATCAAGGGCGAACTCGCCGTTCTCCATGCCGGCCCTAAGGGAGACACGGCCTCGGTTCGGGACTTGGCCGAAGTCGTCGTCGTCTTCGATCATCCCATGGCCGCTCTGGCCGCCGAGCCGTTCGAGGACCCGGAAGCCGTCCTCAAATTCGATCCTCCCCTGGAAGGCCGCTTCCGCTGGATGGGGACGAGGACGCTCGCCTTCATCCCCAAGGACAGGCTTCCTTTCGGGACCGAGATCGAGGCCACGATCCCTGCCGGCACCCGTTCGATCGACGGCTACGCCTTGAAAACCGACTTCCGCTGGGCGTTCGCCACGGTCCGACCCCGTCTCATCCGGAACGATCCCCAAGATGGAGACGATCAGCGGCGGCTGGAGACCGACGTTCTCCTCGTGTTCAACCAGCCCGTGGACCCGTCCAAAGCGGCCTCCCACCTCGCTTTCACGGGGTCCACGGCCGGCGGGCCCGAACAGCCCGTCCCCTACGACTTGATCCCCGCCCTCGAAAAGCGCCTCAAGGAAGAGGGCCTTCCCTTTCCGTCCGAACAGACCCTCCTCCTCCGCCCCAAAGCCAAGCTCAAGCCCGAAACGGCCTATGCCGTCGAGATCAAAGCCGGCCTCCCCGGAAGGGAGGGGCCCCTAGGGATGGAGAAGAACGCCGTCATCCGGTTTGAAACATTCAAGAATTTCGCCTTCGAAGGCCTGGAGGACCAAGGGAAGCACGATCCCCGCGAACCTCTCCGGTTCCGTTTCTCCAACCGGGTCGTCTATAAAGACTTCGCGGCCAAGGTCAAATTCGAGCCTCCCGTCGAAATTCCGGACTATTACGCCGAATGGGATCATGCCAGCGAAAACCTATGGATTTCCATTCCTCTCCGGCCCGAGACGGCCTATACGGCCGTTGTTCCGGCCGACCTGGCCGATGATTTCGGAAATCGCCTGGGCCGCGAAGCCAAGGTTTCATTCGCCACCGGCTCTTACAGGCCTTCGATCCGGATGACGACCGGACAGGGTGTCGTGGAAGCCTACGGCGACCTGACCTATCCCCTTCAGGCCGTCAACGTCTCCAAAGCCGGAGTCCGGGCCGTCCGTTTGTCCAAGATGGAGGTTGTCCCGCTTCTGGTCCGCGGACCCCTCTACGCCTCCAGCGAGCCCTTCGAAGCCCGGCCGGGGTTCACCGTCATTGAAAAAACGCTGAGCTTCGCCCTTCCGCCGAACGAACGCCAGGCCGTTCCGATTCGTCTCGGCGAATTCGTCCCCTCGGGCAAGGGATTCCTCTTTCTCGAGCTCGACACTTTTTCGGACGCCCGATGGGGACGATACCCCAAGGTCTTCCTCCAGGTCACCGAGCTCGGGATCACGGGGAAGTTCTCCCGGGAGAACAACCTCCTCTGGATCTCCGAACTCCGGACGGGAACGCCGGCCTCGAACGTCGAGGTCGAGTTGCGAAGCGACGCCAACGCCGTCTTGTGGAGGGGCCGAACGGATGCCGACGGCCTGGCCCGCGCGCCGGGATGGAAGGCTCTCGGGCTTCGCCCGATAAGCGGATGGGAGAAGCCTCGGCTCTGGGTCATCGCCTCGAGAGGCGACGACGCCGCGCTCCTCTCGTCGGATTGGGGCACGGGAGTCGAACCCTATCGTTTCGACATCCCCTACGACTGGAATCCCGAGCCGGAAACCTCGGCCGGAACCCTCTTCACCGAACGGGGGATCTACCGGGCCGGCGAGACCGTCCATATCAAGGGCATCCTCCGCCGCCGGGACGCGGGACGATGGGTCCTCCCCTCCGTCCGGGAGGTCGAATGCGAAATCCGCGATCCTTTCGGCAAGAGCGTCCACAAGGCGAAATCCCCCCTCGATGCCTTCGGATCCCTGGCCTTCGATTTCGAGACGCGCGAAGACGCTCCCCTGGGATCCTACGACTTGACCGCGGTCATCCCTCCCGAGGGGCCGGGCCGACCGGAAACGCGGCTGTCCGAGTCTTTTCGCATCGAGGCCTTCCGTCCGGCCGAATTCGAGGTCCATCTCCGCTCGCTCTCCCCGAGTTATGTCTTCGGGGCGACTTATGAGGCCGAAATCAAAGCCAATTATCTCTTCGGCGGGGTCATGGCCGGCCAGCGGGCCGACTGGACGCTCCGCCTGAATCCCTCCGGATACAGACCTCCCGGACATAAGGGGTATGTTTTCGGCGACGAGGCCGCCGCCTTCGACGAGGATATTCAGGCCGAAAGAAGCCGATTGATCGGGTCGGGCGGCGGGGAACTCGGCCAGGACGGCAAGCTGGCCTTGAAGATCCCCCTCCTGGCCGAAAAGGAGCGCTCGACGGTGAGCGCCGACCTCGAGGCCACGGTCCGGAGCCCGAGCCGGCGCCAGATCTCAAACCGTATCCAGACCATCGTCCATCGGGGGTCCTTCTACATCGGATTGAGGCCCCGGACCTCGTTCCTCAAGAAGGGCGAGTCCCTGCCCGTCGAGGTCATGGCGGCCGCTCCCGACGGGAGGCTCGTTTCCGACAGACGGGTCAGCCTGAGCCTGGTCAAGCGGGAATGGCGCTCGGTCCGAAAATCCGGAGTCGGGGGGCGCCTCGAATGGATCTCGGAAACCGAGGACACGACCATCGCCACTCAGGATTTCCGGACCAAGGGCGAACCCGTCACCGTGGAGTTCCTTCCGGAAAAGTCCGGCTTGTACGTCCTCAGCGCTTCGGCCCAAGATGAGGGCCGCAACGCGATCGCGACGACGACTTACGTTTACGTGACCGGCGCGGATTACGTTCCCTGGGAGAGGGAGGACGACGACGTCCTGGAGCTTGTCGCCGACGCCGAAACCTACGCTCCGGGCGACAAAGCCAGGATCCTCGTCAAATCACCCTATGAAAGGGCCAAGGCCCTCGTCACCGTCGAACGGGAATTCATCCTCGAGTCCCGCGTCCTCGAGATCCAGGGCTCGACCCAGGAAATCGAGATCCCGGTGACATCCGACCTCATTCCGAATGCGTTCGTCTCCGTCCTCCTCCTCCAAGGCCGGACTTCCCACGCGACGTCCGAGCAGGTCGAGGACGTCGGGAAGCCGTCCTTCAAGATCGGCTATCTTAATCTCAAGGTCGACCCGGCGGAGAAACGGCTGACCGTCGACGTCGTCCCGGCCAAGGCGGTCTTCAAGCCGCGCGACCCGGTCGAAATCAAGATCCGGGTCAGGGACGTCCGAGGGGCGGGGGCCGAGTCCAGCCTGACCGTGGCCGTGGTCGATGTCGGCGTCTTGAACCTCATCGGCTATCAGACGCCCGACCCCTTCCCCAGTTTTTACGGGGAAAGACCGCTGTCGGTCGACACGTCGGAAACGCGCCTTCATGTCGTCGGCCAGCGCCATTACGGCGAAAAAGGGGAAAACATCGGCGGCGGAGGGGCCGAGGCCGCCAGGGCCATGGGCCTCTCCGAAGTCGTCCTCCGCGGCGATTTCAAGTCGACGGCCTACTGGAACCCGTCCGTCCTGACCGACGCCTCGGGCGAAGCCGACGTCCGGTTCGTCCTCCCCGACAACCTCACGACCTTCAGGATCATGGTTGTGGCCCAGACCAAGGATTCCCTTTTCGGCCGCGGCGAGGCCTCCCTGAAGGTGGCCAAGCCCGTCCTCCTTCTCCCCGCCTTGCCTCGTTTCGCCAGGGTCGGCGACGCGTTCCAGGGCGGCGTCCTCGTCACCAATCATACCGACAAACCCGGTAAAGTCTCCCTGTCGCTCCAAGTCGAAGGCCTCGAGGCCGACGACAAGGGGATCGGCCGCGAGGCTTCTCTGGCCCCCGGCGAGTCCAAGGAAATCCTCTGGACTTTCGCGGCCAAAACGGCCGGCCGGGCCCGCTTCGCCTTCCGGGCGGCCATGGGGGGCGATTCCGACGGCCTCGAAATCACGATTCCGGTCGAATGGCCTCGGCCGACGGAGACGGTCGGGTTTTTCGACGAGACCGAGACGGCCAAGGAAGAGACGATTGTCCTGCCGGGGGATGTCTTCCCCGACGCCGGCGGCATCGATTTTCAAGCTTCCGCCTCGGCCCTCAACGGCCTCGAAGCCTCGCTGGCCTACTTGACGGATTATCCGTATCTCTGCCTCGAACAGCGGCTCTCGAGCGTCCTCCCGTACCTCGTCGCGCCCCTGATCATCCGCGACCTCAAGCTGACGACCTTGAGCCAGGATGAGGTCGAGACGATGGTCCGGAGGCAGCTGCGGGAAATCTATGCCCACCAGAAAGACGGCGGAGGATTCAGTCTTTGGCCGGACTCCGCCTTCGAATCGCCCTTTTTGACGAGCTATGCCGCCTTCGCCATGCTCAAGGCCTTCGAGGCGGGCTATCCGATCGACCGGGGCCGGTTGAATGCCGCCCTGGACTACCTCCGCGTGTTCCTGCGGTCCAAGTACGACCCGGCGGCTTCTCCGTACGACCGACGGGGCTGGGCGACGACCCAGGCCTTCGCTCTTTATGACCTCGCCCTCGCCGGCCGCTTCGAGCCGGCCTACGGGGAAAAGCTCTTTCAGGAGCGAAGCCAGCTTTCGCTCTTCGGCCGGGCCATGCTTCTCAAGGCCCTCTTCCAGGGACAGGGCTCCCTCGGCGCCCGGGAAACGCTCGTCGGCGAATTTCTCAACGCCGCCAGGGTGACGGCCTCCTCGGCCCATTTCGAGGAGGCCGACGAGTCCCGGTTGGGCTGGATCTATTCGTCCAACACCCGGACGACGGCCGTCATCCTCCAGGCCCTCGTCGAAACGGGAAACCGGAACCCTCTCCTGCCGGACGCCGCCCGCTGGCTGGTCGAAAAGCGTCGAAGCGGCCGCTGGGCATCGACCCAAGAGAATTTCTTCGTCTTCTACGCCTTGAACGAATACTACCGGGTCTTCGAAAAAGGACGGCCCGACTTCAAGGCCAAGGCCGTTCTGGCCGACAAAGTCCTCCTCGAGGAAGCCTTCCGGAATATCCGTCAAACGGCCCGGGCCTCGGTCCCCCTGTCCGCTTTCCAGCCCGGCCGGCCTCTCCCCTTCCGGGCCGAAAAAACGGGCCCCGGGATGTTCTACTACGGCCTCCGCCTGACCTATGCCCCCGCCCGGAAGCTCGAGGCCCGCGACGAAGGATTTGCCGTCTACAAGAAAACGTCCGCCCTCGACGGTTCTCCGGTCGCCGCCGTCAAAGCCGGCTCGCTCGTCGTCGTCACCCTCGAGGTCGCCGTCCCCAAGGAGAGCCTCTTCGTCGTCGTCGAAGATCCCCTTCCGGCCGGGTTCGAGGCCGTCAACCCGGGTTTTCGCACCGAGAGCGAAGAGCGGCTCCGGGCGCTCTGGGCTCTCGACGACGAAGATTGGCGCCCCTGGTGGGAGGGTTTCAACCACGTTGAACTCCACGACAACCGGGTTCTCCTGTTCGCGGATTCGCTCCGACCCGGCCTCCACACCTACCGATATCTCGCCCGGGCCCTGACCTTCGGCGATTTTTCCGCGCCGGGAGTCAAGGTCGAGCAAATGTACGCCCCCGAAGTCTTCGGACGATCGGCCGAGCAGGTTT
>VGJF01000007.1 GCA_016867585.1 Candidatus Aminicenantota bacterium
TTCATCGGCAAAGGGCCCGATCAGTTAGCCTATGGGAAATTCAATCAAAAGTTCATGGGGCTCCGCTTAGGAGGCCCGATCCTCAAGGACAAGATGTTCTTTTTCTTCAACGTTGAACTCGGCGACAATATCAGCCCGACGACCTACGTCATCGACGACAGCGGGGCTTCGGACGATTTCGGCGGAGCCGCGATCACCACCGCCGACGCCGACCGCTTCCGTGGTATCCTGAAAAACAAGTACGGCTACGATCCGGGGGGATTCGGCCGCGGCTATAGGGAAAATGGCTTGGACGACAAGAACTTCTTCGGCCGAATCGACTACAACATCAGCAACCGGCACCGCTTGACTTTACGGCATAATTACGTTTCGGGCTGGCGGGACCAGAACCCGTCCAAGGCCTCGAGCACGGTCTTCGCCTTTGCCGACGTCTACTACAAATTGACCAACACGACCAATTCCACCGTCCTCCAGCTGAACAGCACCATAAGCCCGAACATCTTCAACGAGCTGACCCTGAACTATACGACGATCCGTGACAACCGCGACATCCCCGACACGCTTTTCCCTCAGGTCAACGTCCTTGTCGCCGGCGGCTATCGGATGACCGCCGGCAGCGAGCAGTATTCGGGGGCCAACTCCCTGAATCAGGATATCGTCGAAATCACCGACAACCTGACCTGGTACACGGGCAAGCATACCTTCACGATCGGGACCCACAACGAGTTCTTCAAGTTCGCCAACCTCTATATCCGGAACTTCTACGGCTACTGGGAATTCAACAGCCTCGATGATTTCGAAAACGGCAAGGCCGCTCGCTACTACCACGATTTCTACACCCAGGATCCCAATGAGAGATGGTTCGCCCGATTCAGCGTCGCCCAGCTCGGCGCATATGTCGGCGACAAGTGGGCTATCCTGCCCAATCTCAACCTGACCTTAGGCCTGCGGGTCGATGTCCCGATCATCAACAACATCCCCGCCGCGAATCCACTCGTGGAGCAGACCTTCGGCATTAGAACCGACCAGGCGGCCTCCGGCAATCTCCTTTGGTCCCCCCGCGTGGGATTCAACTGGGACGTCTTTCGAGACAAAAGAACGCAGGTACGCGGCGGGGTCGGCATCTTTTCCGGCCGGACCCCCTATGTTTGGATCTCCAACCAGTACTCCAACACGGGGATGGAATTCACCCGCTATGACCTGAGAAATCCCACCTTCAGTTTCGTGCCCGACGCGCTCAATCAGCCCAAGACGGGCCCGGGCCTGGTCTCCGGCGTCAGCGAAGTCGACCTCATCGACGATAAATTCAAATATCCTCAGTTGCTGCGGACGAACCTGGCCGTCGATCAGGAACTCCCCTGGGGCATCGTCGGGACGCTGGAGTTCATCTATTCCAAGACTGTCAACGAGATCAATTACCAGAACCTGAACCTGAGGCAAACCGGGACGGGCGTCGGCGGCCGCTGGCTGTATGCCCGCGACGTCTCGAGATCCTTCAACGACGTCATTTATTTGAAGAACACCAACAAAGGCTACCAGCTCAGCTTCTCCGTCCAGCTCCAGAAGACTTTCAACCAGGACTCCTGGGTCAACCTCACCTATGCCTATGGCCAGGCCAAGGATATCAACTCCGGCACCTCTTCGCAGGCCTCCTCCAATTTCCAATACAACCACATCCGTTTCGACGCGAACGACCCCGAGCTCGCCTGGTCCAACTACGACGTCCGCCACCGGATCAGCGCCGCCGTCTCCTACACTTTCCGCTTCTTTAAAACCGCCCCGACCACGTTCGGCTTGTTCTACGCCGGCCGTTCGGGACGCCCCTATTCTCACGTCTACAACTCCGACGCCAATAGCGATACGCTGCAGGAAAACGACCTGGTCTACGTCCCCTCGAGTATCGACGATGTCATCCTTACGAATTCGGCCGGCGTCGCCCTGTCCGGGGACGCCCTGCAAACGGCCTGGAATAGCCTGAATACGTTCATTGAAGGGGATCCAGCCTTAGTCGCCGCCCGCGGCAAGATCATCATGCGAAATGCCAGCCGCACCCCCTGGGACCAGTCTCTCGATGCCCGCATCGCCCAGGACCTCCCCGTTCCGTTCCTCACCAACAACCGCCTCCAGATTACCTTGGACTTCGTCAATGTGCTCAACCTCCTGGACAAGGACTGGGGCAAGTCCCAGTTCGTCAGCAATGGAAGATTGAGACCCTGGAGCTTTAGAGGATATGACACCGCCACCGGCAAGGAAAAGATTCAGTTGACCTTGCCGACGACCAGATTTTCCCTCAGCAACCTCGGGTCGCGCTGGGGGGCGCAGATCGGTCTGCGCTACAAGTTCAACTAAGAGTCGTTTCAATCTGACAAATCCCCCCGGCCTCGCGGCCGGGGGGATTTTATGTGTGCCCGGGTCGTGATGGAGGAGGTGGTCCGCAAAGAGAACCTCGAGAAGGCGCTGAAGCGGGTGGTCGCCAACAGGGGCGGCCCAGGCATCGATGGCATGACCGTAGACGAACTCAAGGGACACCTGAAAGCCCAGTGGCCGGACATCCGGGAGAAACTCCTGGCTGGACGGTACAAGCCGCAACCGATCAAGGCCGTGGACATCCCCAAATCCGGGGGCGGGACGCGGCGGCTCGGCATCCCGACCGTTTTAGACAGGTTCATCCAACAGGCGCTCCTGCAAGTCATGACCCCGACCTATGATCCGACGTTCTCACCGCACAGCTATGGCTTCAGGCCCGGCCGGAACGCGCATCAAGCCGTCCAGCAGGCTAGGGTTTACATCAAAGAGGGATACGACTGGGTCGTAGACATTGACCTGGAGAAATTTTTCGACCGAGTGAACCACGACATCCTTATGAGTCGAATTGCTCGACGGGTAATGGACAAGCGTATTTTACGCTTGGTCCGTCTCTATCTTCAGGCGGGTGTCATGCTGAACGGAGTCGTCCAGGAGCGATACGAAGGGACGCCGCAAGGCGGCTCGCTGTCGCCCTTGCTCAGCAATATCCTCTTGGACGAGTTGGATAAAGAACTGGAAAGCCGGGGACACAAGTTCTGCCGCTATGCCCACGACGCGAACATCTACGTGAAGTTGGAGCGAGCGGGACAGAGAGTCATGGACTCGGTGGAACGGTTCCTGGCCAAACGGCTGAAGCTGCGAATCAACCGGGAGAAGAGCGCCGTGGCCAAGCCCCGGAAAAGAAGCATTCTGGGCTTCAGTTTCCTGGGGAGCGAAGATTGGAAAATCCGGCTGGCGCCGAAAGCCTTGAAGAACGTCAAGTATCGGATCAAAAAGCTGACCGGACGGTCACGCGGGATTCCCTTGGAACGGATAATCCAGGAGCTGAGTGGGTACCTCAGGGGATGGATGTCCTATTTTGGCTTAGCCGAAACGTCCACGGTGTTTCGGGACCTCGATAGTTGGATTCGTCGCCGGCTTCGTGCCGCGGTGGTCAAGCAATGGATTCTAAGTTGCGAGGCGCGTTACCACGGAGTCCACCGGCTTGGGGCCAGCGACATGGATGCCCGGATGTTTGCGGTCTCACGCTAAGGACCTTGGGCGATGTCGAATTTTAGACCGGTCAAAGTCGCGATGCCGAACAAGTTCTTTATTGATCGAGGACTCTTTACCCTCTCCGGCTGCGTAGGGAAAGCGGTGAAGTCGGTATGAACCGCCGGATACGGACCCGTACGTCCGGTGGTGTGGGAGGGCGGCGGCCGTGAGGCCGCCCCCTATCCCTATTTCCTCAAAGAGCGGCGTCCGATTTGCGGTGAAAACCTGAAAAGGGGAGCGACCAGCTCAGGAGGCCAGGCGCGGGATTGCCAAAGTCAGAAGGCGGATGAAGTCGCCTTTGACCTTCTCTCCCGTCTCGAGAACCTCCCGGTGAGTCAGCGCCCGGGCCGCGAGCCCGGCGGCCAAGTTGGAGATGCAGGAGAGCCCGGCGACGCGCATTCCCATATGCCGGGCGGCGATGGCTTCGGGGACGGTCGACATGCCTACGGCGTCGGCCCCCAGGGCGGCCATCATCCGGATCTCGGCCGGAGTTTCATAGGACGGACCGCTTAAAGCCAGGTACACCCCCCGATGAGCCGGGCGGCCGATTTCCGCCAAGCCGGCGGCCAGGACGTCCTGGAAGGCCGGGTCGTAAACGGCGCTCAGATCGGGGAAGCGCGGCCCCAGGCGATCGTCGTTGGGGCCGCGGAGCGGATTGACGCCCATGAGATTGATATGGTCGCGGATGACCATCATGTCGCCCGGCCGGTACTCGCGGTTAAGGCCTCCGGCGGCGTTGGTCAAAAGGAGGCTTTGCCCGCCGAGTCCGGCCAGGACCCTGACCGGGAAGACGACATCGGCGATGTCGTGGCCTTCGTAGTAGTGGATCCTCCCCTGGAAGACGGCCACGGTCGCCCGGCCGACCCGGCCCAAGACGAGGCGGGCGGCGTGTCCGGCGACTCCGACATTCTTGAAATGGGGAATATCGGCAAAGGCCATGGCGGTCGGGTCGGCGACCGTTTCGGCGAACTCCCCCAGCCCCGAGCCGAGGACGACCCCGACCCGGGGCGTCCGCGGATCGGCCGCCTTGATATACCCGGCCGCTTCCGCGATGCGTTCGTAGAGATCCATGTCGCCTCCTCAGATCGGGGGAAGGATTTCTGGAAGGAAGCTCCGCCCGGGGCCCTCGAGCCTCAATCCGAACACGTCCAGGACGGTCGTCCCGACATCGGCGAACGTCCGCCTCGTCCCGAGGGGATGGGCCGGCCGTCCGGGGACGTACACGAGGAGCGGGACATACTCTCGGGTATGGTCGGTCCCGGGGTGGAGGGGGTCGCAGCCGTGGTCGGCGGTGAGGATCAGCATGTCTCCGGCTCCGAGTCCGGGAAGGAGGATTCCCAGATCGCGGTCGAAAGCCTCAAGGGCCTCGGCATAGCCGGCGGCGTCGTTGCGATGCCCGTAGAGCATGTCGAAATCGACCAGGTTGGCGAAGACGAGACCCGATCCCTCCGCGGCCATTTCTTCGCCGAGGAAGGCCATCCCCTCGGCGTTGTCGCGGCTGGAGCGCGAACGGCCGATCCCCCGGCCGGCGAAGATGTTTTCGATCTTGCCGACGGCCGTGACGATCTGGCCGCTGTTGGTCAGGACGTCCAGGACCGTTTCCCCCGGGGGGGGCATGGAAAAATCGCGGCGGTCGGCCGTCCTCCGGAACGCTCCGGGCCGGCCGATGAACGGCCGGGCGATGACCCGGCCGATATGCCAATCGTCGCAGATCGTTCGGGCCCGAAGGCACATTTCGTAGAGGCCGTCGAGGGGGATGACGTCCACGTGGGCGGCGACCTGGAAGACGCTGTCGGCCGAGGTGTAGACGATCGGAAAACCGGTCCGGACGTGCTCGGCCCCGAGCTCGGCGATGATCTCCGTGCCTGAGGCGGGTACGTTGCCCAGGATGCCGGCCGCGCCGGTCCGGCGCTGGAATTCGGCGATGAGGTCGGAGGGAAATCCATGGGGGAAAAGGGAAAACGGACGTTCCTGGACGACCCCCATGAGCTCCCAGTGGCCGGCCAGGGTGTCCTTGCCTCGGGCCATCTGGACCATCCGTCCCCAGGAGGCCCGCGGCGCCGGCTCGGGCGCCACCCCCGGGAGCGCAGCGATGTTTCCCAGACCGAGCTTCGCCAGATGGGGCAAATCCAGCCCTCCGACCCGGACGGCGACATGGGCCAGGGTGTTGGCCCCCTCATCGCCGAACGCGGCCGCGTCGGGCAGGGCGCCGATGCCCGCGGAATCGAGAACGATCAAGGTCACGCGCCGAATTTCGATGGGAACCATCCTTTTCGGTTTTCCCTATTTGATCTCCAGCTTCTTCTTGTAACATTTACGGCAGACCGAGGTGTAGGTGTCGTTGCCGCCGATTTCGATCTGCGGGCCGTCGCCCACCGGTCGGCCGTCTTTAGTCTTCAGGAGCATAGTCGCCTTCTTGGGGCAGTGCCAGCAGACGGCTTTGACCTCCTCGATCTTGTCGGCGAAGAGAAGGAGGGCCTCGCTGCCGCTGAAGAGGCGGTTGCGGTAGTCGTTCTTCAGGCCGTAGACGATGACCGGCACGTCCAGCTCATCGACGATCCGGGTCAGGGCGACGACCTGCTCGCGGGTCAGGAACTGGCCCTCGTCGACCAGGACGCAGTCGGGCCCGGCTTCGCGGGCCAGAGCCAGCATGTCGGTCTTCTCGTCGATGATCAGGGCGTCCCGCTTGATCCCCATCCGCGAGGTGATCCGGCCGCGGCCGTAGCGGTCGTCGATGGACGGAGTGAAGAGGAGGACGTGCTTGTTCTGCTCCTCGTAGTTGTGGGCGATCTTGAGGATCTCGGTCGATTTCCCGGCGTTCATCGTCGAAAAGCGGAAATAGAGCTGGGCCATCGGATATCTCCCGCCCTATCCTATTCTTCTCCGGGGCGCCGCGGGGGGATCTTCCCAAATCGCCCGCCGGAGGTCCCGGTAGATGCTCAGGTCGGCGCCGCTTTCCAGGTATTTGATCAGGTCGTCGGCCACGGTCGTCTGGAGAGAACGGCCGGGATCCTGGTGGGCGAAGCGATAGGCGCTGGCGATATAACTGTTGATCCCGACCTTGTACGTCCTGTCTTCGGCCGGCGGGGATCCGTCCGGAAGGCGGAGGCGGATTTCCCCGACCCGGTTGGCCTCATCCGTGCGGACGGCATACGTCAGGCCCGAAACCTGGAGGTCGATCTTGGAGTCCTTTTCGAACGACGCTTTGATTAGGCCGCGGATTTCGGCCGGGGTCATGACGATTTCCACGATGGGATTGCCGAACGGGTCCAGGGTGTAGATGTCATTGAGGGTAATCTCGAGCGGCAGGCGGTTGAGGCGGATGCCTCCATTGTTCTGGAAGGCGACGTCCAGGCCGTTGACCTCGCGGATGGCGTCGGTCATCAGGCTGCCGAGGTTGTTCTTGTCGCTGATCTCGTGGGGGGCCCGGACGACGACCCGGGCGAGGGCCGGATTCCTTTGGAATTCCGCGATCGCGGCCTTGACGGCCGCGTCCTCGCGCCGCTCCTTGCCGAGGTCGATGAGCCGGCCTTTCTTCTTGACGACCCGGCCGTTTTTGACCCACAGGTCGACCCGGCCGAGGAACAGGTTGTTCGCCCCGGCCTGGGCGACGAGGACCCCGTTGACCTTTTCCGCCTTGTCGACGCGGGTGTGGGAGTGGCCTCCGATGATAACGTCGAGCTCCGGCATCCGCCGGGCGAGGAGAAGGTCCTGGTCGTGGCCGATGTGGGTCAGGCCGATCAGGACTTGAGCCGCCGGGCGCAGCGCCTTCATTTCGAGGGCCTTGGCCAGCGGCTCGCTGAACCGCAGCCCTTTAAGCTTGTCGGGATGGGTCGAAGGCAGGCCGGAGTCGCGCTCGACCTGGATGACCCCGAAAACGGCGATGTTGACCCCCCCCCGGGCGCTCAACACGACCCAGGGCTTTAGCCCCGGCAGGACGCCGGGGGGCGCCTCCATGTTGGCCGAGACCGTCCGAAAGCGGGACGTGAGCCTGCCCAGGATCTCCATTCCGTAGTCGAATTCGTGGTTGCCGATGCTGAGGACGTCGACGTCGAGGAGGTCGAGGAGTTCCAACATCGGTTCACCGGGCGGGTCATAACGGTCGACGACGGGATTGCCGGAGAAGTTGTCGCCGGCGGAAAAGAAGAAGACTTCGGCCCCGGTCCGCCTTTCGGCGTCGAGGATGGCCTTGACCTTGGCGAAATTGTCGATCCTTGCGTGGACGTCGTTGGAGTGGAAAATGACGATCCGCCCGGCGGACGAGGCCGGCGGAAAGGTGCGGCACGACGCCAGGGCGAAGAGGCCGAGGAGGGCGATAAGAATCCGGCGCGAGGCCGGGCGGGACGGGCGCGAGCCGGCCGTGATGACCAGTTCCTCGCCCTCGGCGAGCTCGCCGTCCAGGCCGACCTCGTGGCCGCACCGGTCGCTGACCTTTTTTTCCTTGTTCCGGACCAGGGCCCATTCGGCGGGGGAGTATTTGCGCAGGGCGTCCTCGACCCTCGCCCCGGCGAAGATTTCGATCGTTTTGTCGTTGACCTTGATTTTCATGTTCGCAGACTCCGTCCCGAAACGGCCGGAAGCTGGATTCTAGGGGACTCGCGGGGCCTTGTCAACCAAACGCCGCCCGGCCTCGGGCCGGGCCGAAGCTCATTTCCTGACCGGGGCGCGGGGGGCGCCGCCCATCTCGCCGCGATGGAGGCCGGCCCGGTCGAGGACGTCGGCCAAGCCTCGATAGAACTCGATCTGGAAGAGGAGGTATTTGGCCTTCTGGACCGTCGTCAGCTGGGCTTCGAGGAAATCGTCCCATTCGGCGTCCTTGGCCTTCAGGGCGGCCTGGCCGTCCTTGAGGCTTTTCAAGCGGGCGGCGATGTCCTCGTCCCTGGCCTTCGGGTCGCGGAGAAAATTGCGGAGGGCGAGGATGTCGGCGCTCAGCCTCTTCTGGTTCACGAGCTTGTCCCGTTCGATCCGGTTGAACGTCGGGAATATTCTCGCCGCCTGCTCTTCCGAAAGGTCGAGGGCCTTGGTCATTCGAAGCAGCCTGAGGGTGGCCAGGTTCTCCCTCATTCTGGCCCGCTCCTGGAGGGGGGCGCTTTGGCCGGCCGCCGGGGAGACGAGCAGCCCGAATCCCAGTCCGAGGATGACGAATTTTCCAAACCGCATCGGCGGCCTCCTAATCGGGAATTTCCCTGGCCAGCTCTTGGTTGACCAGCCGGACTTCCTCGTCCGACAGGTCTTCGAGGAAGAGGGCCTGTCTGTCCAGGAAAGGAACGACCTCGCCCTGGATCTCCCGGAGGGATTCGTTCAGGGCGGATTGAAGAGAGGCGGCGAACGTCCGGGCGACGTCGGCGTCGTCGAGACGGCCGGCCAGGGAGATCCAGGGGTCCTCGAAAGCGTCCGGAAGAACGGCCTCCGTGACTCCGGCCGGCCTCAAGTGAAGGAAGAGAAACGTCCCCGCGGCAAGGAGCGAGGCTGCCCCCGCCCAAGCCCACGGCCGGATCCGCCTCGAAACCGGCAACGCCCGGACCTTCGCCCGGCCGGATTCCTCCCGGATCCCGGCGGCCAGCCGGCCGATCGCCCGGGCGCCGTCCTCCGGCGAGCGCGCCGGTCCGGGCGCGGACCGGACCGCGGCCTGGAGAGCTTCCAGGCCTCGCCGATAAGCCCGGCAATCGAGGCAGAGGGCCAGATGGGCGGCCAGCTTTTTACTCCGGCCCGGGCTCAGGACGCCGTCCAAGTCGTCCGAGATCCGGCGCCTCCGCCGGTCACAGCTCATGGCTCACCTCCGCCGGGAGGAAAGGCTCGAGGCGCGCCCGGAGCATTTTCCGGGCTTTGTGCATCCGCCAGGAGACGGTGTTTTCGGAACAGCCGAGAATCTCCGCGGCCCGGGCATGGGTGAATTCCTCCACGACGACCAGCTGGAAAGCCGCCCGATAGGGCGGGGGGAGGACGGCCACGGCCTCGGCCAACCGTTCCTCGAGCTCCCTGCGGGCCGAATCGCCTACGGGCGAACGGCCGGCCGATTCGGCCTTGTCCGGTACGGCCACGCCGTCCTTGAAGGGCTGGAATCCTTTTTCCCGGCCTCGTTTTTTCAGGTGATTCAAGGTCAGGTTGACGGCGATCCGGTAGAGCCAGGTGTAGAAACTCGACCGGCCCTTGAAGCGAGGCAGGGATCGATAGGCCGTCATGAACGTTTCCTGGGTCAAGTCGTCGGCGTCCTGGGGGTTCCGGGTCATGCCGTAGATCATCCGATGGATCCTTTCCTGGAGGCGGCGGACGAGCTCCATGAAGGCCTCCGTCCGCCCGCTCGCGGCTTGGGCGACCAGAACGTCTTCCGCCCGATCATCCATCGTCTCTTTCACGGAATTAGACAGCCGTCCGGCCGTTTCCTTGGCCGGGAAAATTCCCCCCTTGGGGCGGCCCGAAACGGGGGCGGCCGGCCTTCAGCGAACGCGGCCGCCGGAGATCGTGAGATATCCGGCCGCGGCCAGGAGCTCGAGGTAGGCGGCCACGGCCTGGAGAGGAAGGTCGGCGTCGAGCTCGGCCGAGGCGTCGTCGCGGATGTCGGCCACGGAATTCCGGCCGTTGGTGAAATTGAGGAGGGCCGCGGTCTGGGCCGGGGTCAGGCCGACGGCCTTCAGGGCCTCCGGATGGTCCTTGAGGTATTGCTGATAAGGCCCGAACCGTCCGAGGTTGAATTCCCTGCCTTTGACCTCCGGGGCGAACGCCGGGACGGCTCCGGAATATTTCGCTCGAAGCGCCTCGGGTCCGGGCGCGGACGGCGGCTTGAGCCCCAAAGACTTCGCCCGGACCGCGGCGTAGCCCATGACCTGGGACTTCAGGCCTTCCCCGTAGAGCTCCCACTGCCGGAGGCGGTCCGCGACGGCCGTCCGGGCCGCCGGCGAACCCGTCGCGATCGCCTCGATCGACCGGAGGGCGCCGGCCTCCCGCTTGACCGCGAACCTCAGGATGTTCTGGGCCCGGGCCGTCTCCGCGGCGAGGGTTTCCGCCGTCGCCCCGTCGAGCTTGGCCATGGCCCGGCCCAAATCGCGCTCGGCGACGCGGCGGTAGCCGAACTGGGAGACGGCGTCGGCCAGGGCGGCGACCCAATCGTCGGCCAGGGCGGCCGAGGCCCAGCCGGTCGCCGCGCCGATGAAGGCGACCCGCTTCATCGCCGTCGGGTCGGCCTTGTCCGGGAGGTCGGTGTCGGCATGGTACCACTGGTCCGGCCAGGAGAAGAACTCGATTCCGGGAACCCCGACCGCCGGGTTGTTGAAGCAGACATGGTCGCTCCCGCCCGTGGCCCGATGGATGAAGAACCGGAAGGCGTCCTTGGACCCGTTTTTCTCCCACATCGGATTGGGAAAGAGCTGGCCGCGGAGGAGGCCGCGGGGGGAATCGGGGAGGTAGACGATGTCGTTCGTCCGCCAGACGTAATTCAGGACGGAGGCGGCCAGGCCGTCGAAGAAGGACGGAAGATGGCCCGGGCACTCGCTCATCGTGAAGACGGCGTTGTTTTTCCGAAGCGCCTCGGAGACCATGTCCATGTTGATGTTGATCGCCAGACCCTCGGCGAAGCCCGGGTTCCGCTTAGTGAACTCGTAGGTTCCGCTGATTTCATTGGGCCAGAGGAAGTGGATCGTCCGGCGCGGCCGCGGCAGGGCGCCCCCCTTGATGAGCGCGTCCAGGGCGCGGAGGATCTCGAGTTGGACGGCGACGCCGCCCATCGAGTCGTTGGCCCCGCGTTTGAGGTATCCCTCGTAGAGGTGGGAGGTGAAGATGACCCCCTTGCCCTGGGGCTCGGTCCCGGGAATCCAGGCGTGGATCATTTCGAACCGGTCGGGGAATTTTTCCACCCGGGCCTTGGCCCGGAGGACGACCTTGCGGTTTCCTTCGACAATCTCGAGGAGCTCGGACCACTGCCGCCAGGAGACGGCCAGTCCGACCTTGAGGTTCTTCATCGCCTCCATGGAGGCTCCGGCATAGAGGACCTGGTCGGGGTCGAAATAGCGGTCCTGGGCGGAGAAGGTCACGATCCCTTCGAACCCGGCGGCGTCCAAGGCCGCAAGATCGCTCCCCGCCGACCAGACCAGGGCCAGGCGGCCGGCGTATCGGTCTTGCCGGCCGCCCTCCCGCATGGCCTTGGCTTCCTCGGCCGTCAACGGACCCATGTAGACGAGCTCGCCCGTGACGTCGGCCGTCTTTGAGCCGCGCATGACCAGGGCCGCGTCGGCCCCGAGGCGGGCGACGAGCCGTTTCTCGGGCTCGAGCGTCCAGAGCTCGCCTTCGAGGGGGTAATCGAAGGTCGCGGCGAGGTTGGCGGGCGGATATTTTTCGATCTTGACGGTTTCGATCCCGTAGCCCCGGACGAGGTCGTGGAGGAGGAGGGTTTCGGACATCGTCTCCTTGAGCTCCCGGACATCGCGGACCCAGGGCGCGCCGGCGAGGCGAAGGAGGTTGTTGAAGGCGAACTGGCCCGAGACCTCGTTGGCGAACAGGGTCAGGAGGTCCTGGGGCAGGGGCGTTTTGAAGGCCGGGCTCGGCCGGGCTTGCCCCGGCGGCTGGCTTTGCCCGGCGAATCCGCCGCCGGCGAAAAGGGCGAGGACGGCGACGAGAACGACCCGGGAAGCGCGAGGGAAAGCGTTGATCATGACAAAACTCCTTTCTCCCAGAATCTCTCACCCGCCCCTTTTTGTCAATAAACACAGCCGCGTTGACCCTCGAGGGCTTTGTTGCTATGATTCCGGCTCGAGAATCCCGCCCGGCGCGAGGAGAGGCGCTTCATCATGATCGAACGCTACACCAACCCCGAAATGGGCTCGATCTGGACGGACGAACACCGCTATCAAACCTGGCTCGACGTCGAAATCGCGGTCTGCGAAGCCTGGGCCAAGCTCGGCAAAATCCCGCCGGCTTCGCTCAAGGTCATCAAGGAAAAGGCGGGCTTCGACGCCCGGCGGGTCGACGAGATCGAGAAGGTCGTCAAGCACGACATCATCGCCTTCCTGACCTCGGTCGCCGAGAAGGTCGGTCCGGACTCGCGCCACATCCATCTCGGCCTGACCTCCTACGACGTCGTCGACACGGCCCTCTCGCTCCTCCTCCGCCGGTCCCTCCTCCAGGTCCGCAAGCGGCTCGTCGCGCTTCGGAAAATCCTGAAGCGCGAGGCGGTCAGGCACAAAAAGACCGTCTGCATGGGACGGACGCACGGCGTCCACGCCGAGCCGGTGACCTTCGGGTTCAAGGTCCTGGTCTGGTACGCCGAGATCGGCCGGCACATCGAGAGGGTCGACCGGGCGGCGGAGACGATCGGCGTCGGCCGGATTTCGGGCTCGGTCGGAACCTACATCCACCTCGACCCCCGGGTCGAGGTCCTGGCCTTGAAAAGGCTCGGCCTCGAGCCCGCCCCCGTGTCCACCCAGGTCCTCCAGCGCGACCGGCACGCCGAGGTCATGGGCGTTCTGGCCCTCATCGCCTCCTCGCTCGAGAAATTCGCCGTCGAAATCCGGCATCTCCAGAAGAGCGAGGTCCTCGAGCTTGAGGAGCCGTTCACCAAGGGCCAGAAGGGCTCCTCGTCCATGCCCCACAAGAAGAACCCCGTGCGTTGCGAGCGCATCTCCGGGCTGGCCCGCCTCGTCCGGGGCAACCTTCATGTCGCCCTGGAGAACATCCCCCTTTGGCACGAGCGCGACATCTCCCATTCCTCGGCCGAGCGGGTCATCTTCCCCGACTCCTTCATCCTCGCCGATTATCTCCTGACGGAGACGATCGGGATCATCGGGAACTGGATCGTCCACAAGGACCGGATGCGGGCCAACATCGACGCCACCCGGGGGCTCGTCTTCTCCCAGAGCGTCCTCCTCGCCCTGACGAGGAAGGGCCTGACGCGCGAGGACGCCTACCAGATCGTCCAGCGGAACACCCTCAAAGCCTGGAACGGGAACCTCGATTTCCGGGCCCTCATCGAGGCCGATCTCGAGGCGGGGAAGCATCTCTCTCCGGCCGAGATCGCGGCCTGCTTCTCCCTCGACCCTTATCTCGAGAAAATCGACTACATCTTCGAAAGGGTTTTCGCCGATGAGAGTTAGGATCCTCGTTTCGCTGAAGGCCTCGGTCCTAGACCCCCAGGGCCAGGCCGTCCGGAACGCCCTGCACACCCTGGGCTACAAGGCCGTCGAGGATGTCCGGCAGGGCAAGGTCTTCGAGGTCGACCTGGCCGGCCTGTCGCGGGACGAGGCGGCGCGCCTCGTCCCCGAGATCGCCCACAAGGTCCTGGCCAACCCGATCATCGAGACCTACGCCTGGGAAATCCTCGAAGAATGAGCCGAAGGGACGCCGTACGTTGAAATTCGGAGTCGTCGTTTTCCCGGGTTCGAACTGCGATTTCGACACCGTTCACGCCCTCCGCGAGGTCATCGGCCGCCCGACCGAGATCCTCTGGCACAAGGACCACGACCTCCGGGGCGCGGACTGCGTCGTCCTCCCCGGAGGCTTTTCCTATGGCGATTACCTCCGCTCGGGGGCCATCGCCCGCTTCTCGCCCCTCATGCAGGAGGTCCGCGAGTTCGCCGAGAAAGGGGGCCTCGTCCTCGGAATCTGCAACGGCTTCCAGGTCCTCCTCGAGCTCGGGCTCCTTCCGGGGGCCATGCTCCGGAACAAAGGCCTCAAGTTTCTCTGCCGGTTCGTCACCGTCCGGGTCGAGAACGCCGGGACGAGGTTCACGAACGCCGGCCGCAAGGGACAAGTTCTCCGCATGCCCATCGCCCATTTCGACGGCAACTACTACGCCGACCCGGCGGTCCTCGAGGACATCGAGAGGAACGGGCGGATCGTCTTCCGCTACTGCGACCCGGACGGCCGGCTGACGGACGAGGCCAACGTCAACGGCTCCCTCCACGCCATCGCCGGATTGACGAACGCGCGAGGCAACGTCATGGGCATGATGCCCCACCCCGAGCGGGCCTCGGAGGCGATCCTCGGCAGTACGGATGGCCGGATCGTCTTCGAATCCCTTCTCCGGGCGATCGCGTCATGATCGATCCGAACATCCTCTCCCGCCACAATCTCACGCCCGAGGAATACGACCTCATCGTCCGCCTCGTCGGCCGCGAGCCGAACTTGACCGAGCTCGGCATCTTCTCGGCCATGTGGTCCGAGCACTGCAGCTACAAGAGCTCGAAAATCCATCTCAAGAAGCTCCCGACGGGGGGGAAGAACGTCGTCCAGGGGCCGGGCGAAAACGCCGGGATCATCGACATCGGCGACGGCCGGGTCGTCGTCTTCAAGATCGAGTCCCACAACCATCCGTCCTTCATCGAGCCCTTCCAGGGGGCCGCGACGGGCGTCGGCGGCATTCTCCGCGACATCTTCACCATGGGCGCCCGGCCGATCGCCCTTATGGACTCGCTCCGCTTCGGCCCGCTCGAGAATCCCAGGAATCGGTCGATCATGGACGGCGTCGTGGCCGGGATCAGCGCCTACGGCAACGCGATCGGCGTCCCGACCGTGGGCGGCGAGGTCTATTTCGGCGAAGTCTATTCCCTCAATCCCCTGGTCAACGTTTTCTGCCTCGGCCTGGCCGACAAGGACAAGATCTTCTACGCCCGGACCGAGGACGCCGGGAACGCCGTCCTCTACGTCGGGGCCAAGACGGGCCGGGACGGGATCCACGGGGCGTCGATGGCCTCCCAGGAATTCGGCGAGGACACCGAGACGAAAAGGCCCAACGTTCAGGTCGGCGACCCCTTCAAGGAGAAGCTCCTCCTCGAAGCCTGCCTCGAGGTCATGGACCGGCATCTCATCGTCGGCATCCAGGACATGGGCGCGGCCGGCCTGACCTGCTCGACGACCGAAATGCCGGCCAAGTCCGGCCGGGGGGTGGAGATCGACCTCGGCCTCGTCCCCCAGCGGGAAGCGGGGATGACCCCCGACGAAATCATGCTCTCGGAATCGCAGGAGCGGATGCTCATCGCCTGCAAGCCCGAGCGGGTCGAGGAGGTCCAGGCGGCGTTCGCCAAGTGGGACCTCGACGCCGTGGCCATCGGCCGGGTCACGGGCGACGGCCGGCTGCGCTGCCGGTTCCACGGCGAGATCGTCGTCGATGTCCCCGTCTCGGCCGTCGTGGATTTGTGCCCGATGTACAAGCGGCCGTACGAGGCTCCGGAGGCCGCTCCCCGGCCGACGGAGACAGGCCGCTATCCCCTGCCCGCGGATTGGAACGGGACCTTGAAGAGACTCCTCGCCTCATCGACGATCGCCGAGAAAGAATGGATCTACCGGCAATACGACCACATGGTCCAGACGAACACGGCCCACCTTCCCGGAGCGGGAGCCGCCGTCCTTCGGATCAAGGGCTCGTCCAAAGGCCTGGTCATGACCCTCGACGGCAACGGCCTCTACGCCCATCTCGACCCGCGGACGGGGGGAATGATCGCCGTCGCCGAGGCCTGCCGCAACCTTGCCTGCGTCGGGGCCAGGCCGGTCGGGGTGACGAACTGCCTGAACTTCGGCAATCCCGAAAAACCGGAGGTCATGGGCCAATTCAAGGAGGTCGTCGAGGGCATCAGCGAAGCCTGCCGGACCTTCGAGATTCCCGTGACGGGAGGGAACGTCAGCTTCTACAACGACACCGAGGGCGTCTCGATCTATCCGACCCCGGTCCTGGGAATCGTCGGCCTCCTCGACGACATGGCCAAGGCCGTCACCCCCGGATTCAAGGCCGAGGGCGAGGCGATCATCCTCCTCGGGGAGACGCGCGACGAGCTGGGCGGGACGGAATACCTCAAGGTCATCCACGGCCGGGAGGAAGGGGCGCCGCCGGGCCTCGACCTCGAACGGGAAAGGGCCGTCCAGGAAACGTGCCTTGAGGCTGTCGGGCTGGGGCTTGTCCGCTCGGCCCACGACCCGAGCGAAGGCGGGCTGGCCGTCTGCGCGGCCGAGTGCGCCTTCCACGGGCCCGGCGGGATCGGCTTTGCCATCGACCTTCAGGGCGGGCACAGGCCCGACGTCCTCCTCTTCGCCGAGAGCCAATCCCGGATCCTTGTCACGTCCAAGCAAGAAGACATCGCCAAAGTCCTTGACTTGGCCAAAGAGCGGGGGGTCCCGGCGGCCGTTATCGGCCGGACGGGAGGAGCGAGCCTCAAGTTTTCCCTCGAAGGCCGGACGCTCATCGACCTTCCCGCGGCCGAAGCCAAAACCATCTGGATGAACGCCATCCCGGAGTATTTCAAGATCTCCGGGGAAACCGAAAATGGCCGATAGGAATCGGAAAACGAGCGCGTAGGGGACATCCGATGAGCGAACCGCAAAGCCCGGCTCTGCCGGAGACGGTCTTCCGCAGCCCGAAGAAACACGGCCGGATCATGGTCCTCCTCTCCGGCCGGGGATCGAATTTCCGGGCGATCCACGACGCCGTCCTGGCCGGGACGATCGACGGCGAGATCGTCCTCGTCTTCAGCAACAAGGAGGACGCGGCCGGGCTGCAAACGGCCCGGGAGCGCGGCCTGGAGACGATGTTCCTCAACCCCAAGCTCTATCTCGAGAAGGCCGACTACGACAAGGAGATCGTCCGGGAAGCCCAAAAGAGGCAGGTCGACCTCATCTGCCTGGCCGGGTACATGAAAGTCCTCACGCCGCATTTCTGCGAGGTCTTCAAAAACAGGATCATGAACATCCACCCGGCCCTCCTCCCCTCCTTCCCCGGCCTTCACGTCCAGCAGAAAGCCGTCGACTGGGGCGTCCGGTGGAGCGGCTGCACGACCCATTTCGTCGCCGCCGAGGTCGACATGGGACCGATCATCCTCCAGGCGGCCGTCCCCGTCCAGCAGGACGACACCGAGGACTCGCTCGCCGCCCGGATTCTCGTCGAGGAGCATAAAATCTATCCGGAGTCGGTCAGGCTCTTCTTCGAGGGACGGCTCGAGGTCCGCGGCCGCCGCGTCTTCATCCTCGAATGAGCCGTCCGGCGGGATGCGGCCGGCGTGCGGCCTAGGGAACGCGCCGGCGGGCCGGGACGGCGGACCCCTCCGAGAACTTGAGGCTGTTGCCGGATTCCTTGATGAAATAATTCGGCCTGGAGTCGGCCGGGCCGAAAACCGTCCCGGCGGGCTGGGGATCGTTCCAGGTGTTCCCCACGGCCGACAGCTGTCCCCGGTTGGGGCTCCGGGCATCGTCGATGTTGTACCGCTCGTTGTCCCGGATGACGTTGCCGGTGAGGGTCGGCCGGGCGTCGAAAAGGACATAGACCTCGGGCAGGACGTTCCGGGTCACGGTGTTCCCCTCGAGGACCGGGGCGGCGGCGTCCGTGCAGACGAGGCCGTGCTTTCGGTTGTCCGAGATCTCGTTCCCCCTGAGGACCGGGGTGGAGGAGTCGACACACTCGACCCCCTCCCCTCCGTTGCGCCGGATGGCGTTGTTCCGGATGGACGGGGAAGCCGACCCGCCGATGTAAATGCCCGTGTCCGCGTTGTCCTCGACGACGTTCTCCTCGATCGCGGCGGAGGCCGTGCAGAGGACTCCCCGGAAGTTGGACCTGAGGACGCAGCGAACGAGGGAGGAACCGTTGCGGAGGAGAACCCCGGCCAGCCTGCCTCCCCGGACGGTCAGCTTCTCGGCCCGGGCTTGGGAAGCGTCCTCGAGGACATAATCGGCTCCGGAGCCGTCGACCGTCACGCCGTCGGCGCCCGCGCCGACGAGAGCGACGTTCTCCTTCAGGCGGATGGGGAAGCTTTCCCCGAGGGCGGCGTTATAGAGGCCGGGCCTGAGGATGACGGACATCCCGGGCGAACTGCTCCGCAAGCCCATCCCGATCGTTCGATAGGGGCTCGAAGCGGTGCCGCTCCCCGACGCGTCGTCTCCGTTGACGGCGTCGACGTAGATCTCCGTGACCGCGGGAGGCGGAGGGGGGTCGGGAGGGATGTCGGGCTGGGTGGGCGCCGCCTGGCGGCATCCCCAGGGAATCAGGCCCAGGACGAAGGCGAATCCGACGAGCCGCGCGGCCGCGTCCCGGAACCGGCCGGCGGTGGGACGGCGAAGCTTCATTTTCCACCCGACCGAAACATCGTCTTCTTCCGGGGCGGGGGGATGATAGCCGAAGGCCGGCCGCTCGTCAACTTGGAGGCCTCTTGAACGCATTGCCCGGAGGAAAGGCATGTGCTATAAAAGAGCGGAACGAGAAGCCCCATGACCGCAAGCGGCAACGTCTACGACGAGCTTAAAGAGCGCGGCTTCGTCGCCCAGGTTTCCGACGAGGACGCGGTGCGGAAGATGCTCGGCGGAAAGCCGGCGACCTTTTACATCGGCTTCGACAGCACGGCCGCGAGCCTCCACGCCGGAAGCCTCGTCCCGATCATGGCCATGGTCCACCTCCGACGGGCGGGCCACCGGGCCATCGCCTTGATCGGCGGCGGGACGACGATGGTCGGCGACCCGAGCGGCAAGACCGAGATGCGGCCCCTGATCGAGGAGGAGACAATCCGCGCCCAGGGCGAGTCGATCCGCCGCCAGCTCGACCGCTATCTCCGATTCGACGGCCAAGGGGCGCTGGCCCTCAATAACGCCGATTGGCTTCTCCCCCTGTCCTACATCCCATTCCTCCGCGACATCGGACGCCACTTCAGCGTCAACCGGATGCTGGCCGCCGAAGCCTACAGGCTCCGCCTCGAGAAAGGGCTGTCCTTCATCGAGTTCAACTATCAATTGCTCCAGGCCTACGATTACCTCGTCCTCTTTCGCCGCCACGGCTGCACGCTGCAGATGGGCGGCGACGACCAGTGGGGCAACATCCTCGCCGGCGTGGACCTCATCCGCCGGGTCGAGGGGGCGGCGGCCGAGGCCCTGACCTTCCCCCTTCTCGAGACGGCCGCGGGGTCGAAGATGGGAAAGACGGCCCAAGGCGCGGTCTGGCTCGACGGCTCCCTATTCAGTCCCTACGATTTTTTCCAGTATTGGGTCAACACCGACGACCGGGACACCGGCCGCTTCCTCCGTCTCTTCACCCTTCTTCCCCTTACGGAAATCCGCCGTCTCGAAGCCCTTCGCGGCCGCGAGACGAACGAGGTCAAGCGCGCTCTGGCCTATGAGGCGACGAAGCTCGCCCACGGCGAGGAGGCCGCCCGCGACGCCCGGGCCGCGGCCGCGGCCGCCTTCGGCGGGAGCGGCGAAAAGGACGCCGATTCCCTTCCGACGACCCGCATTTCCCGGGCCAGGCTCGAGGCCGGAATCCCGCCGGCCGAGCTCTTCGCCGAGGTCGGCCTGACGCCCTCGCGCGGCGAGGCCAAGCGGCTCATCAGGCAGGGCGGCCTCTATCTCAACGACGAACGGGTCGACAGCCTCGACCGGCTGGTGACCCTCGGGGACGTCGGAGGCGACGGGCTTCTCCTCAAAGCCGGCAAGAAAAAAATCCACCGCATCATTCCGGAGTGATCCGCGGCGGCAAGGCCGCCGAGGGGAGAGAAGAATGAGCGTCAAGGTCGGGACGGCCCAAACCCGGCGGGCCTTTCTCGGTTCGATCGGGGCGGGAGCCTTGGCCATGTCGTGCCGGACGATCTCCCGGACGGGCGGACGCAAGGAGCCCCCGCGGCCGCCCAACGTCGTCCTCATCTTCATGGACGACATGGGCTACGCCGACATCGGATGCTACGGCGCCCAAGGATACGAAACGCCCCACATCGACCGTCTGGCCGGCGAGGGGCTGAAATTCACCGATTTCTATGTCTCCCAGGCCGTCTGCAGCGCTTCGCGGGCCTCGCTCATGACGGGCTGTTACTCCGAACGGGTCGGCATCCAGGGCGCCCTCATGCCCTGGGCGACGATCGGCCTCGGCCCCGGAGAGGAGACGATCGCCGACGTCCTCAAGAAGCGCGGCTACGCCACGGCCTGCTTCGGCAAATGGCATCTCGGCCACCATCGGCCGTTCCTCCCCCTTCAGCACGGATTCGACGAGTATTTCGGCCTGCCCTATTCGAACGACATGTGGCCCGTCGGCTTCGACGGCCGACCCGCCACCCAGGGAACCAAGGCGGGCTATCCGGTCCTCCCCCTCTATCAAGACAACGACCCGGTCGATTTTATCCGAACCCTCGAAGACCAGGACCGCCTCACGGGGCTTTACACGGAGCACGCCGTCCGGTTCATCGACGAGAACAAGGACCGGCCGTTCTTCCTCTACCTCCCCCACTCCATGGTCCACATCCCCTTGGGCGTCTCGGCCGATTTCAGGGGGCGCAGCCGGCAGGGGCTCTACGGCGACGTCATGATGGAAATCGACTGGTCGGTCGGCCGGATCATCGAAAGGCTGGCGCGCCACGACTTGGAGAAAGACACGCTCGTCATCTTCACCTCCGACAACGGCCCGTGGCTCAATTTCGGCGGTCATGCCGGATCGGCCGGACCGCTGCGCGAGGGCAAAGGGACGATGTTCGAGGGCGGTCCGCGCGTCCCCTGCCTGATGCGATGGCCGGGGCGCATCCCCGCCGGAGCGGCGACCGACCGGATCGCCTCGACCATCGACCTCCTGCCGACGATCGCCGCGTTGACCGGCGCGAATCCGCCCAAGAACAAGATCGACGGGGTGAATCTTTGGCCGCTGCTGGAGGGACGTCCGGGGGCCGAACCCCGGGATCATTTCTTCTATTACTACGGCCGGCAGCTTCGGGCTGTCCGGAAAGGCCGCTGGAAGCTCATCTTCCCCCACGAGTCCCAATCCTACGCCGGCCAGACGCCGGGAAAGGACGGCTTCCCGGGCCCGACGGGAAAAATCAAAACCGGCCTCGAGCTCTATGACCTTGTCGCGGATATCAGCGAAACGCGCGACGCGGCCGGCGATCACCCGGCCGTCGTGGCCGAGATCCAGGCCTTGGCCGAGACCGCTCGGGGGGAACTGGGCGACGCCTTGACGGGACGGAAAGGCTGGGGTGTTCGCGAACCCGGCCGCCTTGCCCCTGATCGTCCGGCCAAAATCGCCCATGCCGCCGTCGGCGGCGCGATTCGGCTCTTGGCGCCTCCGAGCCCTAAATATCCCGGAAAGGGCGGGGCCACTCTCCTCGACGGGGAACGCGGGACCTTCGATTTTCACGACGGCCGATGGCTGGGCTTCGAGGGCGCCGATTTCGAGGCCGTCATCGACCTCGGCCGGCCGGCGGCCGTAGCCAAGGCCGCCGTCGGATTCCTCGAGGAGCAGACATCCTGGATTTTTCTTCCCGTTCGGGTCGAGATCGCCGTTTCCGCCGACGACGCCCGTTATGATGTTGTCGCCGCGTTCGATGAGGCGACGGTTCCGGCCGGAGGGCCGAGGGTCAAGGACTACGCGGCGGCGATTCCCAAAGGAGCGCCCGTCCGTTACGTCAGGTTTCGGGCCAAGTCGGTCGGAACCTGCCCCTCCTGGCATGCCGGGGCCGGAGGCAAAGCCTGGATGTTCGCCGACGAAATCGCGATCGATTGACCTTTCCCTGCGCCGCCCAGGACCACGCGTCTACGGCCGGAGCATCCGTCCGGCGACTTCCTTGATGATCTTGAAGGCCGCGGAGGCGGTGATGTTCGCCGGGTCGCGGACCGGATTGAGCTCGACGACGTCGAGGCCGACGATCCGGCCCTCGAGATTCTGAAGGACGGAAAGCGCCTGGCGCACGGTCAACCCTCCCGGCTCGCGGTGCGAAACGCCCGGGGCGAAGGCCGGGTCGAGACAATCCAGGTCGAAGGAGACATACAAAGGATTGGCGAAGGCCAGTCGGGGTCCCTCCCCGAAATCCTTCATTTCAAACCACTCGAGACCGTGCTCGCGGGCGAAATCGCGCTGGGCCTCGGTGGCGGCCCGGAGTCCGACCTGGACCAGACGGCCGACGAATCCCTCCTCGACGACGCGCCGGAACGGGCAGGCGTGGGACAACCGGTCGCCGTCCAGGCTGTCGTAAAGGTCGGGATGGGCGTCGAAATGGAGGATGTCGAGCGGCCGGATTTTCTCGCCGAAGGCCTGAACGACCGGATACGTGACCGCATGATCGCCGCCGAGGACGATCGGTTTGGCCCCGGCGGCAAGGACGGCCCTCACCGCCCGGCGCATCGCCTCGAATGAGGTTTCGGGGTCTTCGGACAATTCGACATCGCCGTAATCGACGAGGATGCCGTCGCGGGCGAGATCGGCCCCAAGCTCCGTTTCGGGATTGTAGCAGCGGCCTGTCGAGACGGCCCGGACCGCGGCCGGCCCTCCGGCGGCGCCGCGGAGATAGCTCGATTTTGTGTCGAAGGGAATCCCGACGATGACAAGGTCGGCCCCGGGATGATCCTTGAAGGGCTTCAGGGCGCCGCCGAAATCGGTCATGGATTTATTTCCTGAGGCCGGGGGGGAACGAGCTTCGGCGGGCGGCCGAAGACGCGCCGGTATCGGGCGGGAAAGGCGTCCTTCCCTCCGAGGAGCAAGCCGGCCAGCGGCATGACGCGGCGGGCCAAAACCGACATTTTTCCCGCGAGGCGCCGGATTTCCCATTGGGCCGAGGCGTCTTCCCGCAGACGGGAGATATGGTAGAGCTCGCGAAGGTTGACCTTGAGAAGACAGCGGCGGCGGTGGGCGTTCGCCAGGACATAGTCGGCGGCCGGGCCGACGATTTTCCAAAGGTCGCGATGAGCGGTCTCGGTCCGGGCGATGACTTCCCGGAATTCGCCTTTCAGGCCGACGGCGATGATCGAGGACGGAACCGTGACGCCCAAAGCCGGGTCATAACTCTGGGCGGTCAGGGTGGCCATCCGATGCCGCTTGAGTTGGGCAAAGGCGGAGGCCGAAAGGACGAGCTCGAAGGCGAGGTCGGCCTGCTCGAACTCGCGGAGGGGAAAATCATGGAACTCCATCCGTTCGAAAGCCGTCTTCATCAGCTTTTTTTTCCGCCGGGGAGAAAGGCTCTTGACCTCCGCCCAGCCGTCGAGAAAGTCCTTCGAGGCGACGGAGTGGAGGATCGAGGCCAGGATCCGGTCGTCGCCATCGGGGGTGAAGCCGAGGAGGCGGACGGGCTCGCCTTCCGAGGGCGGCGAGCCGGCCCGTTCGGCGCCCGGCCCGATATTCTCGGCCGCCGCGGCGAGCGCGCCGTAAGTTTGAGCGTCGAAATCGGTCGCCTCGGTGAAGAGGAGGATCGAAGGCGCGACGTCCCGGGCCGTCTCGTAAAGCTTCCGGCCGAGCTCGCGGACCTCGGCCGACGGCTTGGCCGCGAAACGGCGGATCATGAGCTCCAGGGTCCGGGCGTTGACCGTCAGGCCGAGCTGACCCTCCGTGGCCAGGCTGACGGCGTAGCGGGCATCTTCTTTCGCCCAGCCGTCGAGGACGGCGTGTTTCCTCGGATTCGCGGCCAGCTCGGGATTTTTGTCGAAAACGTAGGGTTTCAGCCGGTCGTAGAGCCGGTGATAAAGGGCGTTCTGGGCCCGGAGGGTTTCGACGAAGAGCTCCCGCCCTCCCGAGGCGGCGATTTCCTCCGGAACGACGAAGTCGTCGCCGAGAGTGATGTAGCGCTGGGATTTTTCGGTGAAGGAGGCCAGGCGGAAACGCTCGAGCTCCTCGATCGCCAGGCGGCTCAGGCCGAGGACGTCGCGGTCGACGTTATGGCCGGCGAGGACGACCTTCATTCAGCCTTCGACCGCGACCTTGAGGACGACCTGGAACTCCTTGACCTCGCCCTCGCGAACGGACCCGCGCTGTTCGACGACCTGGAAGAAATGGGCTTTCTTTCCCAGGCGGGCGACTTCGGCCACCGCCGCCCGGACGGCTTCGGCGAAGCTCTTGGGCGAAGTTCCGACCATTTCCATCATGTGCAGCATGTTTTTTCTCCGGGAGCTATTGTAGCGGAAACGCGGGCCGGCGGCGAGGGCGGACGCCGCCGTCAGCCCTTCATGACCCCGATCGGGACGACTCGGGCGACGAGGCGTCCGAGGCGGACGGCGTCCGAGACGCGGACGACTTCGTCGACGTCCTTGTAGGCCTCGGCGGCCTCCTCGGCGATGCCCTTCCAACTCGTCCCCTGGAGCTCAATCCCCTTCCGGGCGAGATCGTCGCGGATGCGCTCGCCCCGGAAACGGCGGATGGCCTCGTGGCGGGACATGACCCGGCCGGCGCCGTGGGCCGTCGAGCTCCAGCTCAGCTCTTCGGCCTCGGACGTTCCGACGAGGACGAAGGACGCCGTCCCCATGCTTCCGGGGATGATCACGGGCTGGCCCACGGCCCGGTAGGCGGCCGGGATTTCGGGATGCCCCGGCCCGAAGCTCCGGGTCGCCCCTTTCCGGTGGACGCAAAGGCGGGTCTCGCGTCCGTCGACCGCGTGCGTCTCGAGCTTGGCGACGTTGTGGCAGACGTCGTAGACCTGGCGCATGCCCGCCGAGCTCCCGAGGACCTTGGCGAACACGTCCCGGACCCAGTGGGCGATCATCTGCCGGTTGGCGAAGGCGTAGTTCACCGCGGCGCACATGCCGGCGTAGTACTTGCGGCCGAGCGGGGAGCGCACGGGAGCGTGGATGAGCTCCCGGTCGGGAAGGCCTTTGGTCCCGAAGGCGTCCTCCATGGACTGAATGTAATCCGAAGCGACCTGATGGCCGAGGCCGCGGCTGCCGCAGTGGATCATGACCAGGATCTGGCCCTCGGCCTCGAGGCCGAACGTCCGGGCGACGGCCGGATCGAAAATTTTATCGATTTTCTGAAACTCGAGGAAATGGTTGCCGGCGCCGAGCGTTCCGAGCTGGGGAATGCCGCGCTCCATGGCCCGGGGCGAGACGGGAGTCCATTCGGCCTCCTTCATCCGCCCGCCCTCTTCCGTCCGCTCGAGGTCCTCCGGCGTTCCGTAGCCGTTGGCGACGGCCCACCCGGCCCCCTGGACGAGAATTTCCTTCAACACGCCCTGGCTGAGCTTGGTCACCCCGCCCTTGCCCACTCCGGCCGGGACTTCCTTGAAAATTTCGGCCAGAAGCTGGCGGCGCTTGGCCGTGACGTCGGCTTCCATGAAGTCCGTGCGGAGAAGCCGGACGCCGCAGTTGATGTCGTAGCCCACCCCGCCGGGCGAAATGATCCCCTCGTCGACGTCGAACGCGGCCACCCCGCCGATCGGAAAGCCGTAGCCCTGGTGGGCGTCGGGCATAACGTAGGACATCCGGCGAATCCCGGGAAGACAGGCGACGTTTCGGGCCTGGGTGAAGGTCAGGTCGCGCTTGGCGAGCTCCACGAGGCCGGCCGAGGCGTAAATCCGGCCCGGGACCTTCATCGCCCCGTCTTTCGGAATTTCCCACGTGTAATCGTCGATCCGCCGGAGGTCCATGCCTCAATTATACGGGGACAGGTTCACTATTTCCTTATTTATTTAAGGTTCGCTTTCGTTTGGCCTGGGTGAATAGCGAGATAACTCGCTATAAATAAAGAAGTTTTCATGAGTGCATTGAATGACAGCATGAGGAGAAATGAGATCATTCGGGGAATAGTGGACCTGTCCCTCGATTTCGCTCGCCTAGGTTTGAAGATTGACGGCTCGCGCGCGCGGACCGGGCTTAAAAGCCGGACGTTCCCCATGCCGAGCCGGAGAAAATTCCCCGGGCCGGTTGATTTTTTGCCGAAGACAAAGCATACTTTCCGGAGAGGGATTGAAGAATGAAAAAAACGGCAAAAATCGAAAGAAACCTGACTTTAATATATTGGAAAGGGGATAAATTCTGGCTCGGCAAGATCCTCGAAAATCCCGAGATCATGACTCAAGGGAGAACCGTCAAAGAGTTGATTGAGAATATCAAGGACGCTTACTATCAGATGACCTTGGACGAGATTCCTTCGGGCTATCGAATCAAAGAAATTACCGTATGAGGCGCAAGGCATTTATCCGGCTATTGGCCGAATCCGGATGCGTCTTGTATCGCCACGGTTCCCGACACGACATTTATCTCAATCCGAAAAACGGCAAGAAACAACCCGTTCCAAGGCACACGGAAATCGAAGATGCCCTGGCACGTCATATAAAAAAATATTTGGGTCTTGATTAGAAAATAGAACCGTCCCCTTTTCGCGGTTCACACTCTCTTGACAGATCATCAAAATTGTATTATATTATTAATACATTTTTTGGAGATGCCGAATGATCAGGATCAACGTCGACCTCAACTCCCCCCTGCCGGCCTATCAGCAGATCATTCAATCTCTAAAAATTGAGGTTCTTTCGGGCCGGTTGAAGAACGGCGACCGCCTCCCCCCCATCAGGGAGCTGGCCAAGCTTCTCAAACTGAATCCCAATACTGTCGCAAAGGCATACTACACTTTAGAGAGCGAGGGATTCGTCGAGAGCCGGCCCGGAAGCGGCAACTGGGTCAATGTCCGCGCCCCGGGATTGGACGGGCTGAAGCGGAGCATGCTGGACGGCGAAACGAGAGCTTATCTCGATCGGGCTTTTTCCCTCGGGGCAGGGCTCGACGATGTCCGCAATTCGGTGGAAAGGATCGCCGCCCATGAGTGACCACATCCTCGAAGCCCGGAATCTGACCGTCCGGTTCGGCAAACGGCCCGCGGTTGACGACGTCACCGTCGCCTTCAAGCCCGGCGAGGCCGTCGTCATCGCCGGCCCGAACGGAGCGGGCAAGAGCACGTTCCTTCGCTGCTTGGCCGGGGCGATCGTCCCCGACCGCGGCCGAGTTCTTCTCGATCGAAACCTTTCCGGGAGAAACATCGGCTTTCTCTCCGACCGGCTGAGCCTCTACGAGGGCTGGACCCTGGAGGAAGCCTGGACGTTCCACCGCCGGGAATTCGGCATCGCCGAGCCGGCGCGGCAGACATTCCGGGCCATCGACTTGGGACCCCGGCGCCGTGTCAAGAGTCTTTCCGTCGGCGAGCGGACGCTTTTCCACCTGTCTCTCCTCATGGCCCAGAAGCCGGCCGTGCTCCTCATCGACGAGGTTCTCCATGCCCTGGACCCGTATCTTCGCGAGAGGTTTCTCGAGGCCGTGATCGAGGCCATGGACGACTTCAAGACGGCCGTGATCATGGTCAACCACGTCTTCCAGGAAACGGCCCAGCTCCCGGAGAGGGTCATGATCATGGACGGCGGACGGTTCTCTCTGGACGAAAGCCGCGAGGACCTGGAACGGAAGGTCAAGAAAGCCGTCTTCGCCGGAGAATGGCCCTCGGAAATCCCGTTCCTCTTCGAGACTTCGTCCGATTTGCAGAAGGAAAGATACGTCTATCCCTTCCTCGACGAATGGCCCGCGAAATCCGGGCTGGATTTCAAGGACGTCGCTCTGGGCGAGATCGTCAAGGCTTTCATCGGAGGCGCCTATGTTCAAAAAAGAGCTCGCTGACGTCGCGAAACAGACGCTCTTCTTCCTGGCCGTCGTCCTCGCCCTTCCGGCAGCGCTCATCCTCCTCAAAGTCTCCCGCGAGCCCTACCTCGCGGTCCTCATGCCGGTTTTTCAAGGCGGGCTTCTCTTCTGGTCCCTCTTCCTGGGCGCCTCGCTCTTCGGCCGCGAGCGCCGCGAGCGGGCCATGGAATACGCCTTGACCCTCCCCTATTCCCGGGCCGCGCTCCTCGGGCGCCTTGTCGCCGCGCGGGCCGTCGTCCTCCTCGCGTTGTGGATTCTCTCCTGGGTCGCCTATGCCGGCTGGGGGTCGTCCTACTCCGCCTTCCCTCCGCCCGCTCTCGCCCTCTTCTATTTTCCGCTGTTTATCATCTCCGTTTCCCTGGCCCCGCTCATCGAAAATTTCATCGCCTTGTGCCTCGTCTCCCTCGCCGCCTGGTATGTCACCATTCCGGCCTCGCACCTTCTGATGCTGGCCGTCGTGCGGGCGAAAGGCCTCTACTTTCCCTGGGACGTCGCGAAAAGAATTCCCTGGAGGGGTTTCGATGCCGTCCCTGCGGAGTTCGCCGCGGTCTTCACGATCTTCAGCCTCGTCCTCCCCGTCGTCCCCTTCGCCGCGGCGCTCGTCCTCTCTTTTCGGAAATTCGACATCCGCCCTTCGGCGGCCTTCGTCAAGCGGTACTTGGCGGCCTTCGCGGTCCTCCTCGGCGGAGGCGTCCTCGCCGGCTTCTTGGCGGCTTCGGCCGTGACCCCGACCTCCGCCTATCGAGGCTTCTACGTCGCTTCCGGCCAAAAAATCATCGAGTTCCAGCCCTATCGGGTGAACATTCATCGCCCCGGAGGCGTCATTCCCGTCAAGCATTCCCTGTCGTGGTGGCGGGTCCTGGAGGCCGGACCTTATTTTTACGCCAGAGACGAGGAAAACAACCTCGTCCGACTGAACACCGAGGACGGGACGACCAAGATGATTTTCAGGGCCCAGAAAGAAGATCGCCATCTCTGGCAGCAATGGGCGTACGGGGGGGAAATCGCCCTGTTTTCGAGATCCGCGTCCCCGCCGCCATCTTCTCTCTCCCTCGTGGTCATGGACAGCGAAGCCCCGGAGGGACAAAAACCCCAGGTCATTCCCTGCCGCCACGCGTTCTTCGAAACGGAGGGCCGGCTGCCGGCCGTTCCCTATCTCTTCGGGGCCGGCCTTCGCGACGGGCGAGCCTTCTGGCTGATCGGCTTTTTCGCCCGCGACCGAGGACCGCTTCGGCTGTGGGAAAACGGCCATGTCGAGGAGTTGTTCCCGGGCGAATCGTGTCCCGTCCAGAGAGTCTGGTTCGTCAACGATATGCTCCTTCGGGTCGACAAGGACAGCCTGAGAATTTACCAAGAGGCGGGCAGCGGCGAAGGATATCGCCTCGTCAAATCGATTCCCGAGAGCTTCTCCTTCTCCTCTTGGGATTTCATCAGCCGCGAGCTCGATCCGGCCCCCGTCCGGGCCGTCTACGGAAAACGCCTCGACAAAATCGCCAGGCTGGACCTCGAGACTCTCGAACTCATGGACATCGCGCCTCTTCGCGCGGCTGTCGGCGCCCTGGTCGTCGCCTATTTCCCGGAGCGTTTCTATCTCCAGGAAACCGGCAAAGAGGGGGAATCGACGAGGATCTCGGCCGTCGGCGAGGGAGGGATGACGCTCCTCCGCGAATTCAAGAACTTCGACATCGGGAAGCGGGGATATTCTCTTGATTATCAACCGGGAGGAATCATCGCCATACGGCCGAACAAGGTCGAGATGTACGCTTTCCCCGACCTCAAAGAGCTGCGCGACTGAGCCTCTTCGCCCTTTTCACATGTCGACGACGACCTGGACGATCCAGCCTTCGCAGCCGCGCTCGATCTTCATCTCGTTGTAGGTGATCGCCTTGACGTCGCCGTGGAACTCGTAGCGGGCCGGGTCGTCGTCGCCGACGAAGCGGGCCGTGAGACGATAGGCCGGAGGGATTTCGCCGCCCTCCACGCGTTCGCGTTCCGGGAGGTCTTCCGAGGACGCCTCCTCCTCGACGAGACGGAGGTCCTCGACGGCCCCGAGAAGGAAATCCCGGGTGTCGAGGAGATAGAGAATCTCCTCGAGAAACCGGCAGAGGAGCTGCTCCCGGTCGCGTCCCCGGGCTTCGACCGGAAATACGACCCGGCGCTCGACGGCCTCCCAGTCCCACATCAGAGAAGCGCAGGCCAGGGCGGCGTTCCCGAACGCCTCCTCGAGCGTCCGGCCGAACGCCCGGAATTTCCCGTCGGCCGTATGCTCCAGAATGCGGTATCGCTCCATTCAATCACCATTCCCTAAACGACGGAGAAACTCGGCGGCCCGGATGATGGGAATGCCGCGAAACTCCCCCAAAGAGATGAGATGGCGGTCTCCCGAGACGATGAAATCGGCGTTTCCCGCCGCGGCACACTTCAAGATCCGGTTATCCGCATCGTCCTCCAGGATGCTTATTTTATCTTCCGGTTTCACGAGCTCGGCGGTTCGCCCGATCGTCCGGACCGCTTCCTCGATTTCCCGGTCGTCCCATTCGAATTTATCTTTCAGAATTCGCGCGACTTCGGCCAGGATCGGAGGGGAAACGACGAGAAGACAACGTCGTCGCCGGACGGCCTGGAACGCCTCTTCGGGCTTCCCCCCGAAAATGAATGCCGAGAGAAAGACGTTCGTATCGAAGACGACTCGGGTCAAGGCTCGCTCCGCAAGCCGCGGGCTTCATGGACGACGCGTTCGATGTCGTCCTCGGAAGCGATATTCAGCCGGCGGGCCGTCGCCTGCCCCAGGCGCCGAAGACGGCGCCAACGCTTCTCGTCCAGAGAGTCTTCATAGACGCGGATCATGTCCCGGACAAGCTCGCTCTTCGTTTTGCCTTCGATCTTGGCCAGCATGTCGACCTCATCATAAACCCGGGGAGGGAGCGAGATCGTCAATGTTTTGGTGATTCTTCCCATGGCAAGCTCGCTTTCATCGAATTTCGTCTTACTCTGTCTTACTATAGCCCTTCCCATGGCCATTGTAAAGACGCCTGATCGAACTAATACCCTCAAAAGACGCCGGGGATCGGGGTTTTGCAGGAAGGGCAACGGCCGCCCTCGAGCCGCGCCTCCTCGACCCAGAAACCGCTGCGGCGGATGAGCTCGCGGCCGCACTGCGGACAGATCGTCAGGTCCCCCTCCCCCGGAACGTTGCCGATATAGACGAACCGGATGCCTTCCTCACGGCCGATCTCCGCCGCCCGCCGCAGGGTCGCGATCGGCGTCGCCCGCGCTTCGGTGTATGTGTAGTCCGGATGGAAGCGACTCAGGTGCCAAGGGATGTCGCTGTCCGTTTTCGCCAAGAAACGGGCGATGTCGCGGAGCTCGTCCTCTCCCTCGTTCAATCCCGGGACGACGAGGGTCGTCACTTCGACCCAGATGCCCAGCCGGCGCATATGGGCGATCGATTCGAGAACGGGCTGGAGGTGGGCCTTGCAGACTTTTTTGTAAGTCTCCTCGCGGAAGGCCTTGAGGTCGACGTTGGCCGCGTCGAGCCACCCCTTGGCCTCCTCGAGCGCCTCGGCCGTCATGAAGCCGTTCGTCACGAAGTTGTTGGCCAAGCCGGCCGCCTTGGCGAGCTTGGCCGTGTCGGCGGCGTACTCGAAAAAGACCGTCGGCTCTGTGTACGTGTAGGAAATGCTCCGGCAGCCGCGGC
>VGJF01000008.1 GCA_016867585.1 Candidatus Aminicenantota bacterium
CAGCCTCCGGATGACCGTCGAGGGGGAGGTCATCCGCGACGCCGACATCCGTCTGGGCTACAACCACCGCGGGTTGGAAAAGCTGGCCGAGCAGAAATCGTACATCCAGAACATCTATCTGACCGAGCGGATCTGCGGCATCTGCTCCCATTCCCACGCCGTGGCCTTCACCCAGGGCGCCGAGCGCCTTCTCGAGATCGAGCCTCCCAAACGGGGCCTTTACCTTCGCCATCTCGTCGCCGAGCTCGAGCGCATCCACAGCCACCTCCTCTGGCTGGGGGTGGCCGGCCACGAGGCCGGGTTCGACACCTTCTTCATGTACACCTGGCGCGACCGCGAAGTCGTCATGGACCTCCTGGAAATGATCTCCGGAAACCGGGTCCACTACGCGATCAACACCCTCGGCGGGGTCCGGCGCGACCTCGACGAGGCCCTCCGGAAAAAAATCCTCGAGGGCCTCGATGTCCTGAAACAGCGGAGCGAGTACTACTTCAAGATCGGGGCCTCGGAGCCGACCTTCGTCGCCCGGCTGGCGGGCGTGGGCAAGCTGCCCCGGGAGCGGGCCCTGGCCCTCTGCGCCGTCGGACCGACCCTCCGGGCCTCGGGGATCCCGAACGACGTCCGCAAGGACGACCCCTTCGCCTTTTACGGGGAGGCCCCGTTCGAAGTGGCCACGGCCGACACCTGCGACGTCCTCGGCCGGACGGTCGTCCGGATCAAAGAGCTCTTCGAATCCTACAAGATCTGCGGCTTCATCCTCAAGAACCTTCCCTCGGGTCCGGTCGCGGTCAAGGCCCCCCGCAAGGCCAAGCCCGGCGAGGTCGTCAGCCGCTACGAGGCCCCCCGGGGAGAGAACATCCACTACATCAAGAGCAACGGGACGGACAAGCCGGAGCGCCTCAAGGTCCGGGCCCCGACCCTGGCCAACTATCCGGCGACCGTCGAGATGCTACGGGACGGCTTCATCGCCGACATCCCCCTCATCTTCGCCGCCATCGACCCCTGCATCTGCTGCGCCGATCGGACGGTCGAGCTCCGCGACGCCCGGACGGGCGAGGAGCGGTCCGTCCGCTTCAGCGAGCTCCGCCGGACGGCGGAGGAGCGATTCCGCCGACTTCCCGCCCAAAGGAACGTCCCCTGGCCGTTTTGAAGACCGCCCTTTATCTCCTCGTCTATCCGGGGCTCCTCTTCCTGTTCGTCTACTCGACCTTCGCCGAGTGGTTCGACCGGAAGGTCTACGCCCGGCTCCAGAACCGGATGGGGCCGACCCATACCGGACGGTGGGGAATCCTCCAGCCCGTGGCCGATTTCGTCAAGCTCATGGCCAAGGAGGACATCGTCCCCTCCCGGGCGGACAAGACGCTGTTCGTCCTTCTGCCAGTCGTCGGGCTGGCCGTCGTCCTGACGGCCGGACTCCTCGTCCCCGTCTGGATGTCGGACCCGGCCACCCCGGGCGTCGTCTCCTTTTCGGGCGACATCGTCATCCTCCTCTACCTTCTCAGCCTGCCGACGCTCATTTTTTTCCTGGCCGGCTGGGCCTCGACGAATCCCTTCTCGATCATCGGAGGGACCCGAGTCTTGACGATGCTCTTCGGCTACGAAGTCCCCCTCTTCCTCAGCGTCCTTTCGCCGGCCCTGCTCGCCGGGTCTTGGCGCCTGGCCGAGATCGCCGCCTTCTACCGGGCCAAGCCCCTCCTCCTCCTTCCCAACCTCATCGGCTTCGCCGTCGCCCTGATCGCCGTCCAGGCCAAGCTCGAACGGACGCCCTTCGACATCCCCCATGCCGAGACAGAGATCGTCGGGGGGACGTTCACCGAATACTCGGGCAAGAAGCTGGCCTTCTTCCGGCTCATGACGGACGTCGAGATGGTCGTCTCGGCGGCCTTGCTGGCGGCGGTCTTCCTCGGCGGCTTCGGCGGAGGGCCGCTCCTCGGCTTCATCCAGCTCGTCGCCAAGACCCTCTTCGTCATCTTCCTCCTCTCGGTCATCCGGGCGGTGACGGGCCGGATCAGGATCGACCAGGTCATCGGCATCGCCTGGCGATGGCTGGCCCCCCTGGCCGTCCTCCAGCTCTTCATCGTCATCCTCATCAAGGGGTTCCTCCGATGAAAGTCGCCGTCTTCCTCCCCGAGCTCATCCGCCATCTCTTCCGCAAACCGGCCACGGTCGACTATCCCTTCCAGAAACTCGAAGTCCCGCCCGACTTCAGGGGCACGCCCTTCCTCCACCCCGACCGCTGCATCGCCTGCAAGGCCTGCGAGCGCGACTGTCCGGCCGAAGCCATCGAAATCGCGACGGTCAACGAAGCCGAGAAGACCTTCAAGATGGTCATCCACAATGACCGATGCATCCACTGCGCCCAATGCGTCGACTCCTGCCCGACGACGCCCAAGGCCATGGAGATGGACAAGCTCTTCGAGATCGCGGCCTTCGACCGCCACGACTTGAAGGCGGAATGGGTCTTCGCCCGGGCCGTTCTCAAGAAGGAGCCCAAGCCTGCCCCGGCCGTCCCCCAGGCCGAACCGCCGCCGGCTTGACCTCCCCGGGATTTCGGACGGACAGAACGAGCCCGAGGGAATCGGCGCGATGACGGACCGAGGGACTCCCGGATGGAAGGCGGAAATCGGCGCGGAGATCGCCTCGGCCCGGCGGGTTGTCGTTCTGGGCGTCGGAAATACGGACCGGGGAGACGATGGGGCCGGCCTGCTTGTCGCCGCGTCACTCGCCCGAAGGCGAAAACGCCTCGGGGAAAGGCCGCCAAGGCCGGGGAAGCCGGAGGTCGAAGTCGTTCTCGGGGAAAGGGCCCCGGAGAACGCAACCGGGCGGGTCCGGGCCTTCGCCCCGGACCTCGTCATCATCGTCGACGCCGCGGCCGACCAGAATTTTCCCGGGACGGTCCGCCTCGTCCGAACCGAGGAGATGGCCGAGGAAGCCCTGGCGACCCATCGCCTCCCCCTCTCGATGCTCGCCCGCTACCTAGAAAAAACCGTCCCCTGCCGAGTCGTCCTCATCGGCCTGACGCCCCGGGACGCCGCCCCCCAGACGAAAGTTTCGGTCCCCGTTCGGAAATCCGTCCGGAGCCTGGCAAAATTTCTTTCGGAGGCCCTTTTCGGCCGGAAATAAAAGAGTTTTTCAACATGATATCCACAACGAGCATTATGATAAAGATATATCTTAAATATATAAAAATATCATTATGTAATATTTGCCGTTTAATGAAATCTTATCGATTTATGGGGATTTTAACGGTGGAAAACTCCGGTCTCCCGGCTCAGAGCTTCATGGGCATGAGGACATAGAGGCTCGACATCCTTTCCTCGCCCTCCGGCCGCATCATCGCCGCGCTGTTGTCGTCCTTGAGCTCGAACCGGACTTTTTCCTTCCTGACGGTCATCAAATAATCGAGGATGTACTGGGCGTTGAACCCGATCTCGAGGTTCGCCCCCGCGTATACGACGTCGATCTTGTCCCGGGCCTCGCCGATCTCGGGATTCGAAGAGTAGAGCCGGATCCGGTTTTTCTCCAGGCTGAACTTGACGCCTTTCGACCTCTCGGCGGAAAAGAGCGAGACCCGCCGAACGGCCCCGAGAAACGTCTCTTTCGAAAGAAGCGCGATATGGGGGTTGTCCTTCGGAATGACGGCGTCGAAATTCGGAAACTTGCTCTCGATGATCCGGCTGATGATCGTCCGGGCCCCGCAGCGGAAGAAGAGATTGTTTTCGTCCTGGTCGAATTCGATGACTCCCGGCCCGAATTTTCGGATTTCGGCGAGCGTTTTCTTGGCGATGATGACCCGGACGTCCCGGCCGGCGCTCCCTTCCTCGGATTCCTTGGCCGCGTAGGCAAGCCGATGGCCGTCCGTGCTGACGAGCTGGCGTTTTTTTCCCTTGACGACGAACAACGCCCCGTTAAGGTAGTACCTCTGCTCCTGGGCGATGGCGAAAAAGACGCCGTCGATCATGTCCTGCATGTCTTCGACCGGTATCCGAAGACTGTTTTCAAATGTCGGCTCCGGGACGGCCGGATAGTCGTCCTTGGCCAGGCCGACGATCTTGAATTCGCTTTCTCCGGAGACGACCTCGAGGATCTGGTCGCCGCGTTCGGTCATCGACACGGCTTGGCCTTCGGGCAGCGATTTGACGATTTCAAAGAGTTTTTTTCCCGGAACCGTGATCGCGCCGCTCTCCTCGACGGAGGCCTCGAAAGACGTCCTCATCCCGACTTCGAGGTCGGTCCCGGTCATTTCGACCCGCCCCTCTTCGGCCTTCATGAGGATATTGGCCAGAATAGGCATTGTGTTGCGCTTTTCGACGATGCCTTGGAGAAGCTGGATGTCCTCGAGGATGATGTCCCTGGCGACCGTGAATTTCATGGTCTCTCCTTCCCTCGACGGCTTCTTCTTGTTTTTATTAAGAGATATCTTCGGTCAAAGAGTAATGAAGAAAAGAAATAAAATCAACGGAAATGTGCATAACCGGTCTAACCTCCTGATTCCATTATTCGATGAAATGGATGAGGCTGTTGATCTCCTTGTCGAATTCGGCGTTGTCGCGCCGGAGCTGCTCGATCTTGCGGATGCTGTGGATGACCGTCGTATGATGTTTTCCACCGAATTTCTTGCCGATTTCCGGAAGGGATGTCTCGGTCAGTTCTTTGGCCAAATACATCGCGATCTGGCGGGGAAAGGCGATTTTCGGGGAGTTGTTCTTCAATTTCAACTGGGCCGGCTTGATCTTGTACTTGTGCCCGACGATCTTCTGGATTTTTTCCACCGTGACGATCCGGGAGGTCGAATCGAGAAGGTCCTTTAAGGCCTCCTTGGCCAGGTCGATGTCGACGGCGGCGCCTTTGAGGGAGGCGTAGGCGACGACCCGACGGAGATATCCTTCAAGCTCGCGGATGTTCGAACGGACCTTGTCGGCGATGAACAAGGCGACCGGTTCGGGCAGCCCGACCCCCTCGACTTCCGCCTTTTTCTTGAGGATCGCGATCCGTGTCTCGATGTCGGGCGGCTTGAGGTCGGCGATGAGGCCCCACTCGAAGCGGGACCGGAAGCGCTCCTCGAGAGCGGGGATCTCCTTGGGCGGGCAGTCGCTCGAGATGACGATCTGCTTTTGGTTGTCGTAGAGATGGTTGAAGGTGTGGAAAAACTCCTCCTTCGTCCGGTCTTTTCCCGAGAGATTGTGGATGTCGTCGATAAGGAGAACGTCGACGCTCCGGTATTTCTGGCGGAAGTCCAGGATCTTTCCGTATTGAAGATGGTTGATGAGGTCGTTCATGAACTTTTCGGTCGTGATATAGAGGATTTTCTGCCGGGGATCGTTGTGGAGAGCGAAGTGGCCGATGGCGTTCATGAGGTGGGTCTTGCCGAGCCCCGAGCCGCCGTAGACGTAGAGGGGGTTGTACGACCGGGCCGGGTTCTTCGAGACGGCCAGGGCGGCGGCGTGGGCGAACTGGTTGCACGAGCCGACGACGAACGTCTCGAAGGTGTAGTTCGGGTTGAGGTTCGGGTTCAGGATGTGGCCGAATTTCGAGCGGCGCTCGTCGGGCGAGCTCCTCTTGAAGGAGAACGAGGCGTCGTCGAAGATGTACTTGATCTCGAAGGTCTTGCCGAACAGCGAGGCCGACGATTCGTTGATCAGGGCCGAGTAGTGGAAGGACAGCCAATCCTTGAAGTAGGAATTCGGGACCTTGATGTAGAGAGCGTCCTGCTCCCGGCCGATGAAGGTCGTCGGCTCGAACCAGGTCTCGAAGCTCGCGGAGTCGACCTTCTTCTGGATTTCGAGAAGGATTTGATTCCAAAAATTCGATTTCTCTTCCATGGTCGCGCTTCCAGCTGCCTTTTCCACAGGTTTATCCACAACTGTGGAAATATCCGGCCCCCTCGCCCTTTCACAAGGCGTCAAGGCCCCGGCAGTTTATCATTCCGGCCTCCGAAATTCAAGAGTCCGGCAGGCCTTGTCGAACGGCCGATGCGGTTCACCTTCTTCGAGCGTCTCATGACGGGGCCCGTTGTCGGGAATCGGCTCAGAAGTCGTAGCCGATCCAGAACCGGAGGGTCATGTTGGAAAAAAGACCTCCCGAGCCGGCGAACGGGTCGAGAGAGACGGCCTTGAGGCCCAAGGGCTTGGCTAAATTCCGCCATTCGAGCCTCTTGACCCATTCGAAATGGAACGGCAGGCCGAAGAGAAAGGCCTGGAGGCCGTAGCCGAACGAGCCGACGGCGTCGAGCTCGAGAAGGCGGCCCGACTCGAAGTCGGACCGGTAGAATTTCGCCGGATACGCGCCGAGCTTGTTCCGGGCGACATCGAAGAAAAGGGCGCCGCGGAAGGGGCCGACCGTTCCGATGATCGTCGGGACGGAGCCGACGAGGGGAAAGCGGAGCTCGGCGTTGAGGAACCAGTTCTTCGTCCCGATGATCCCGTAGTAATCGGCCGACCGGACGGTGTTGTTGCCGCCGAAATAGCTGATGAACGGGTCGCGGCCCAGGCTCGCGAAGCCCTGCCAGCGGAAGGCCAAGAGGAAGTCGGAGCCGAGGTAGAGATACTTCCGCAAATCGGCCTGGAAGGTCGTGTTGCGGATGAAGCTCTCGGCCAAGGGGAGGGTCGGGCTGACGGAGACTTGGAAGGTGTGGCCGGCCGCGGGCCCGTAGGGAGCCTTGAACAGGGTCGTTTCCCCCGTCAAGGCGAACGTCGACGAGACGATGTTGCCGTTGATGAAATATCCGCCCGGGCCGCCGAGCATGGCCCCGGCCCCCATGGCCGAGTCCTCGGAGTAGTTGAAAATGCCCAAGGAGGCTTCGGCTCGGTAGTACAGGCTGAACGGGTAGTAGGCGGCCAGGGCCGCCCCTTTGATTTCCCGGACGGCGATGGCGTCGGCCGTCGAGGCGAAATTCCAGAGGGTCGGGTCGTAGTAGTAGGCGTAGGGATAATAATAGATGGCGAACTTGAAGACCCGGGCCATCCAATGGAAGCGGCGGAGCCGGTTGAGATAGCCGAACTCGAAGGATTGGAAGTCGCGGACTTGATAGGCCGTCACCTGGAAGGTGTGGTCTCCCAGGATGTCGGAGAAGGCGATGGCCGAGCCGCCGTAGAACGACCCGTCGGTCGACAGGATGACGTCGGCCGGTGGACGGGCGGTCACGTAGAGCTTGCCCATCCCCTCGTGGGGCTTGATTTTTTCGGGAGGAACCGCGATGGACATTTCCGGGACGAAGGTCTCGATGTCCGCGCCGGCCGGGAGGTCGACGAACGGCGCCGACGGCTCGGCCGTCCCCTGGACGTCCATCCGGAAAATCTGGAAGGCCCCCTTGTTGAACGAGGAAAAGACGACCCGGCGGGGCCCCCCCTCCCGGACGGGGAGGGCGGCCGGATAGAAATTCCCCGTCCGGACGTCCGTGTAGCGAAACATTTCGCCGGTCTCGAGGTCGAGGGAGTAGACGTTGTAGGCCTCCCGGGCGTCGCCGGAGAAAAAGACCTGCCGGCCGTCGGACGAGAACGACGGGCAGACGGTCTGGCCGGGGCCGAAGGTCAGCTGTTTTTTCGTCTTGAGGTCGGCCAGGGGCGAGAGAAACAGCTTATCCGTCGACCCGACCCGGACGGAATAGACGATCGAGGCGCCGTCGGGCGAAACCGCCGGGGCCTTCTCGTAGAGGTCGTCCCCGGTGAGGTTGGTCAAGGCCCCGTCGGCCAGGTTCACGGCGAACAAATCGCGCCTTCCCTGGCGGAAGGCCCCGAAGATGACCCGCCGGCCTTCGGCCTCGAAGCAGGGGCCGGCCGGCTGGTCGACGGCCAGGGGGATCTCCCGGAGGGTCTTTCCGCTCAGGACGGAGATGAGGAAGAGGGCGTGCCGACGGCCGCGGCGGGCGAAGAAGGCCAGGCTGTCGCCGTCGGGAGACCAGGCCAGGCTCCGGCCGAGCGAAGGGTCGATTTCGTACTTGATATATTCGTATTTCGAGGTGTAGCCCTTGGTGATGTTCTTGAGGACCTGGCCGTCCTTGGCCGAGATGAGGACGATGTCCATGTCTCCATCGAGGGCGTTGTAGGTGATCGTGGCGATGAGCTCCCCCGAGGGCGAGACGGCGTGGGAAAAGGCGAAATAGTAGGGATTCATCGGGAATTCCGGGCCGAGGGCGAAGCTGTAGTCTTCCGGATTTTCCCGGGTCAGGAAATCCTTGAAACGGTCCCGGAGGTACCGCCGGAACTCCTGCTGGAACTCGCGGGACTTCATCTTGAAGGTCCGCTCGAAGGGGTCGCGGGCCCCGAGAAGCGAAGACCCGGACTTGAGCCCGAGCCAGAGGTCGCGGATCGCGTTCCTCCCGAAACGCTCGATGATGAATTCGTAGATCGCGTGGCCGAAATCGTAGGCCGGGTCCCTGGGCAGGGGATAGCGGGAGGCGATTTCGCCCGAGGCGGTGAACTCGGGAATCCGGTCGTTGAGGACGGCGTCGCGGAGGATGAGGGTCGACCAAAGCGACCATTCGCGGGTCACGTACTCGGACAAACCCTCGAACGTCCAGAGCGGGGGCTGGGTCAAGGCCGTCAAGGCCCCGCCCTGGCGGCCCCAGAGGAGGTCGAATTGGAAGATGTGGGCGAGCTCGTGGGCGATGAGGGCCTGGAGTTCGTCCGGGGCCATGTCTCCGTGGACGCCGATCCGGTAAAGGATCGGCTCGGAGACCCCGAGGATGCCTTCCTGGACCTGAAAGACGTTCGACTGCTCGAAGTCGGTGAAGGTCGTGTAGTACAGGAGAGGAACGGGCTCGGCCAGGTCGTGCTTGAGGTCCCGGCTGACCCGCCGATAGGCCGTTTCGGCCATGTCGACGACGCTCTGGAGAAGCTTGGGGTCGTCCGTGGTGAAGTAGATCGTGAAGTGGTCGGTCGCGCAGGATTTCCAGGCGAACCGGTCGTAGCGGACCCGGTTTTTGCCGTAGTAGGGGAAAAACTGGTATTGGGCTTCGGCCGCCCCGGCCAGGACGAGGGCGGCGGCCGCGGCGAGCATCGCGGGGGCGCGGCGTTTCATGAAAACTCCTTTGACTTCAGGAGGAGGATCCGCTCTTGAACCCTGGCCGAGCCGAAGAGAAAGCGGAGGAGGCGCGGCTTGATCCGGTCGAGGAGGTCGTGGAAGGCGAAGGCCGGGGTTTGTCTCGTGTTCTCGTAATTGAGATTGTCCTCGAAGGCGTTGCGGGCGACGATTTCCCCCGTCTCGGCCTTGAGGAGAAGGACCTCGATCTTGAGTTCGAAATTCAGGCGCTCGGCCCACCGTTTTTCGGGCTCGAAGGGGTCGTCGAATTTCCGCTTCTCGGCGGCGAGGAGGGCTTTTCGGGCTTCCCGGGAAAAGGCGGCCTTTCCGGTGAGGACGAGCGCTCCGGCCGGCCCCAGGGCGGCTTTCGCCCAGGCCTCGGGCCGGTCGGCCATCTCCGCCCCGGTCCAGGCGACGGGCTTCGCCGCGACCGGCCCCGGATATCTCGCCTTGAACTCCTCGAGGAGATACTCGGCCAGATCCTTGTTGAGGTCGAATTCCTTGACCTCCTTTTCGAGCCAAAAAGGGGCGACGACGACTTCGAAGGCGGCTCCGGGCTTGAGGACTCCCGTCGACGGGATCTCAACCCGGATTTTCTCGGCCGTCATCTCGCTCGTGCAGGCCGCCGCTCCGAGCCCGGCGGCGAGGAGGAGGGCGAGGAGGTTATTTTTTCTCATCGGACTTTTTGGCCTCCGCCGCGGCCTTGGCCGGAGCGAGGCTTTCTTTACATTTTTCGAGATTGGACTTTACAGTTTCGTTTTTGGGGTCGAGCTTGAGGGCGAGCTCGTATTCCTTGATCGCCTGATCGAACAGGCCCTTCCGCTCGTAGGCCACGGCCAGGTTGTTGTGGGCGGCGGCCGAGCCGGGATTTTCCTCCAAAGCTTTCTTCCAGCGAAAGACGGCCTCCTCCCAGAGGTTCTGGCGGGAGGCCCAGACGCCGAATTTGACTTGGTCCGCGGCCTGAGGGCCGGCGCATCCTCCCATGACGAGCGAAGCCGCGGCCGCGCCGATGAGGGTCCGGATCAGTCCTTTGTTCATCTTTTCTTTCAACCTACAGGTTTTCCCGGGGTTCGTCAACTCGAGGAGCATGGAGCCGGCAATCCTCCGTATTGGCTCGGCAGCCTGTTTCGTGCCATCTTGCGGGTCATTCTGGCCCGGGACGCCTCTTGTCGCCGGCCGGGCTGTTCCTTTATAATCTGGCCGATTTTATTTCCGGAGGATCCCATGGGGCGCTGGCTCGAAGGCAAACCCGTCGCCGACCGGGTCCGGGACAAGGTCAAGGAAGAGGTCAGCCGTCTCCTTCAAAGGACGGGCCGGGCTCCCGGCCTGACCGGCGTCTTGGTCGGGGACAATCCGGCCTCGCAGAGCTATCTCCGGATGAAGGAGAAAGCCTGCGCGAGCCTCGGCCTTCGGGGCCGGATTCTGACCCTCCCCTCCGACCTCGCCCCGGAGCGCCTCCGGGCCGTCATCGAGGAGCTCAACGCCGACGATGAGGTCGACGGGATCCTCGTCCAGCTCCCTCTTCCCAAGGGTTTCGACACTCAGGAGGTCATCTCCTGGATCGACCCCCGCAAGGACGTCGACGGCATCCACCCGACCAACCTGGGCCTCCTCCTTCAGAACGAGCCGGGGCCGCGGGCCTGCACGCCCCTCGGGTGCCTCGAGCTCATCGCCTCGACGGGCGTTTCCCTCGAAGGGCGGGACGTCGTCATCGTCGGCCGGAGCCTCATCGTCGGCAAACCCCTGGCGGCCATGGTCACCAACGCCGATGGGACCATCACGATCTGCCACAGCAAGACGAAAAACCTGCCGGAAGTCGCCGCCCGGGCGGACATCCTCGTCGCGGCCATGGGGCGGCCGGGCTTCATCGGGCCGGAATTCGTCAAGGACGGGGCCGTGGTCATCGACGTCGGCAGCAACGCCGTCAAGGACAAGGACCTCGTCCTCCGCCTCTTCGGCCGGGACGAGAAGCGCCTGAAGGAGGTCGACGACAAGGGCTACACCTGGGTCGGCGACGTCCAGCCCGGGGTCATCGACAAGGCCGCCTGGCTGACGCCGTCGCCCGGCGGGGTCGGCCCCCTGACGATCGCCATGCTCATGCGGAACACCCTCGAGGCGTTCCAGCGCCGCCTCGTCCTGAAGTAGAAAGAGGCCCTCTTCCGATCCGGCGGCCCTTGCCGCCGCCGGGCGCTTTGTGGTATAAGAGAACGCTTCGAGAGAGAGCGATCATGCCTAAAACGTGCGATATCTGCGGCAAAGGCCCCGTTTTCGGGCACAGCGTCAGCCATTCCCACAAGGCGTCTCCCAAGAAATGGCGGCCGAACCTTCAACACGTCCGGGCCGAGACATCCCAAGGGGCGAAAAAGATCTGGGTCTGCACCCGCTGCCTGCGGTCCGGAAAGGTCCGAAAAGCCCCCTGATTCCCTAGGTCCGATCGACCGACAGAATCCCCTCGATCTTCGAGATCGCCCCGATGATGGCCTCGAGATGGCCGATGTCGGTGATGGTCAGCTCGAGCCGGATCTCGGCCCTCGCCTCCGGCGAGGTCGCGACATCGGCCTTGTCGATGTCCCCTTCGAGGCCGGTGATCGCGGCCACGACTTTCGCCAGAAGCCCCCGGATGTTGGCCGCTTCGATGGTCACACCCGCCCGGGACGGGCCGGGGGAGATTTCGTCCCAGGAGACCTCGACCATCCGCTCCGGAGAAAGGAGCTCCTTCGTCACCCGGAGGCAGCGGAGAGCGTGGACCCGGATCCCCGTTCCCGCGGTCAGATAGCCGACGATCGGCTCGCCTTTGATCGGCCGGCAGCACCGGGCCAGGCGGACGAGCTCGGGAATCCGCTCCCGGTCCTGGATTACCGCGGCGCCCTCTTGCCCGTCCTTGGGCCAAGGGCCTCCCTCCGGACGGGCGATCCGGTCGAGGAGCTTCCTCGTCAGGACGAGCCGGCCCCGGCCGAGAAGCGAGAAGAAATCGTCCAGGGTCCGGATGCGAAAACTCACGGTCTCGGCGAGGCGGGCGAGAAGGGCCGCCCCGGCCGGATATCCCCCCTGCGTCCCGGGCTTGGCCGTCTGCCGGAGCCATAACTTGCGCCCCAGGGCAACGGCCTTGGATTTCTCCTGCTGGTTGAGCCAGCGCTTGATCCGGTGCCTGGCCCCGGAGGTGAAGGCCATTTGGAGCCAGCTCCGGCCGGGCGTTTTGCCCGGCGAGGTCGCGATCTCGACGATGTCCCCCGTCCGGAGGAGGGTCCGCAGGGGCGAGGCTTTGCCGTTGATCAGGGCGCCGGCGGCGTGGAGGCCGATTTCGGAGTGGATCCGGAAGGCGAAATCGAGGGCCGAGGCCCCGGCCGGAAGGGAGACGACCTTTCCTTTGGGAGTGAAGACATAGACTTCCTCGGGGATGAGGTTGATCTTGAGGTTGGCCAGGAATTCCTTGGGGTCGCCCTGCTCGCGGAAGAGGTCGACCATCTCCCGGAGCCACTGGAGACGCCGGTCTTCGCGGACGAGGCTTTGGGGGTCGTCGTCCTTGTAGCGCCAGTGGGCGGCGATGCCGTTCTCGGCCAGGGCGTGCATCTCCTTGGTCCGGACCTGGATTTCGAAGCTCGACTGATCGGCCGTGAGGACCGTCGTGTGGAGGGCCTGGTAGAGGTTGGGCTTGGGCATGGCGATGAAGTCGCGGAACCGGTGGGGGATGTGGGGCCAGTTCTCATGGATGATCCCCAGGGCCTGGTAGCAATTGCGGACCGTATCGGTGACGATCCGGAGGGCCAGGAAATCGTAGACTTGGTTGAAGTCGATCTTCCGGCTCTTCATCTTCCGCCAGATGCTGTAGGGCCGCTTGATCCGGCCTTGGATCTCGGCCGGGATATCGCCGGCCTTGAGGGCCCGGCCGAGAGCCAAGCGGAAAGACCGGAGGGCTTTTTCGGCCGCTTTCCGGCGGCCCTCGAGGAGGGCTTCGACCCGGGCGGCCTCCTCCGGCTCGACGTAGCGGAAGGCCCGGTCCTCGAGCTCGGCCTTGATCCGGCCCATCCCCAGCCGGTTGGCGATGGGCGCGTAGATTTCCAGGGTCTCGGCGGCGACCTGCCGCTGCTTGTCTTCGGGGAGATATTTCAGGGTTTGAAGGTTGTGGAGGCGGTCGGCGAGTTTGATGAAAATGACCCGGAGGTCGTCGGTCATGGCCAGGATGATCTTGCGGATCGTCTCCGCCCGCTGATGCTCGGGCGAAACTTCCTGGACCCGGCCGATTTTCGTCACGCTCTCGACGAGGTCGGCGGCGTCCTTGCCGAAGAGGCCGCGGAGCTCGTCCGGCCCGACGTCGGTGTCCTCGAGGACGTCGTGGAGGAGGCCGGCGGCGAGGGACGTCGAGTCGAGGTTCATATCGGCCAGGAGGCCGGCGACCTCGAGGGGATGGCTGAGGTACGGCTCTCCCGAACGGCGGACCTGACCTTTGTGGGCTTTGGCCGAGAAGACATAGGCCTTCTGGAGAAGGGCCGTTTCCTTGTCGTCGAAGCGGCCGGCGACCTTTTCCAGAATGTCGTTGAAGCGGATCATGGAGAGACGGCCGAAAGGCGGGAGAAGATCCAATCGACGGCTTCGCCGAGATGGGCGGCCACGGCGGCCGGCCGAGGGCCGGCGGCCTCGAGCCTCCTCCGCGAGGCGGCCCCGTAGCCGGTCATGACCAGGACCGGAGTCGCCCCGAGGCCCCGGCCGAACTCGACATCCTCGACCTTGTCGCCGATCATGAACGAGCGGGCCAGGTCGAGGTCGAGATCGGCCGCGGCTTGGCGCCCCATGGCCGAGCCCGGCTTGCGGCAAAGGCAGTCCCGGCGGTAGCGGGGATCGGTCGAGAGGCGGTAATGCGGGCAGTAATAAATGGCGTCGATCCGGGCCCCCCCGGCGAAGAAAGCCTCGGTCATCCGGTCGTGGATCCGCCGGAGGTCGTCCTCGGTGAAAATCCCCCGGCCGACGCCGGACTGGTTGGTGGCGATGACGACGGCGAACCCGGCCTCGTTGAGTCGGCCGACGGCGGGGATGCTCCACGGATAGATGCGGATCTGGCTCCAGCGGCCGGGATAGCCGACGTCCTCGTTGATCGTCCCGTCTCGGTCGAGGAGGACGGCCGGTCGGCTCATGGGAGAAACTCCGCCGCGGCGGCGAAGACATCCTCCACCGAGACGGCCGTCAGGCAACGGTGATCGTAAGGGCACTCCCGGTATAGGCAGGGCCAGCAGACGGCGCTTTTTTTGACCACGGCCGAGGGCGGGTGGAAGGGCGCGGTCACGGCCGGGTCGGTCGGCCCGAAAACGGCGACGACGGGGACGCGGAGGGCGTTGGCCAGATGCATGGGGCCCGTGTCGTTCGTCACGAAGACAGCGGCCCGGCTGACCGCCCCGAGGAGCTCGCCGAGGGTCGTCCGCCCCGCCAAATTCGCCTCCGGCCGTCCGAGGCGGGCGGCGATCTCCTCGGCGACCGGCCCGTCCTCGGCCGAACCCGTGAGGATGATCTCCGCCCCCCGGACGTCGATGAACCGCCGTCCCAGGGCGGCGAAACGCTCGGCCGGCCAGCGTTTGGCGGGCCCGTAGGCCGCGCCGGGATGGAGGATGATGAGCGGCCTGGCGGAGTCGAGGCCCGCCGTCCGGAGGATCTCCTCGGCCCTCGTCCGGTCCTCGGGCCGGAGGCCGAGGCGGATATCGGGCGGCCAGGTCTCCAAGCCGAGGCCTTCGATCAAGTCGAGGTAGTAGCGGACCATGTGGCCGGAGCGTCCGCCGTCCGGCCGGGAAATCCCTTTCGTCAGGAGAAATCCCCGGCCGTCGCGCCGGTATCCCCAGCGCTGCGGGATTCCGGCCAGGCGGAAGAGGAAGGCCGAAGCGAAGGAATTCGTCAGAAGCAGGCCGGCCTCGAAACGGAGAGCCTTGAGGGCGGAGGCCTGACGGAACATCTCGCCGAGGCTTCCGGACGGGCCGAGGGGCACGAAGCCGGAAGCGCCCGTCCCGGCCAGGAGGTCCTTCAGCCAGGCCGGTCCGGCGGTCCAGATTTCGGACCGGGGGTCGTTCCGGCGAAGGCTTTCGAGGGCCGGAAGGGCCATGACCGCGTCGCCGACCCAGTTGGGCATCCGGACGACGATCTTCATCGGACTCGCCGGGGGTCAGTCGGGGCGGGATTTGTCGGCGGGGGCGGGCTTGCCCTCGGCCTGGCTCTCGGCCGCCGGCTTCCCCTTGGACTCTCCTTGGCCGCCGCCTTTGTCCGCGGAGGCGGGGGGCTCTTTTTTAGCGTAGTCGGTGATGTAGAACCCCTTGCCCTTGAACTGGATGGCCGGCGGGGAGAGGAGTTTCCGAAGCGGGCCGTCGCAGTTCGGGCACTTCCGGCAGGGAGGGTCTGAGGCTTTCTGGAGTTTTTCGAAGCGCTTGCGGCACGTCTCGCATTCATACTCATAAATGGGCATTAACTCATTATATCAGAGACCGAAGTCTTGACGGAACACCGCGCGGGCTGTTCCGTCAGCGGAAGACGAGGGCTTCGAAGACGTAGATCTCGGCCCCCTTCCTCCAGGCGTCGGCCGGAAGCCCGGCCTTGAGGCAGGCCTGGGCCAGGAACTCCTCCCGCCGCCAACCGTTTTCGGCCGCGACCTGGGGGAGGAGAAGCCCCCGGGATTCGTCGTGGACGACGACAAGGCCGTGGCGGCCGACCCGGACGAGGCGCGGGTCGTCGATTTTCCGGAGAGGCGTGAGGACGGAGATTTCGTAGGACAGGAACCGCAGCTCGGCCGCCGAGACGGGCGGAAAGCGCGGGTCCTGGGTCGCGGCGAAGACGGCGCACCGGATCACGTTCTGGGACAGGGGAAGGACCGGCTCGGCGTGGCCGACGCAGCCCCGCAGTTGCCCGTCCTTCTTCAAGGTGACGAAAGCCGCCCGCGGGGTCCGAAAATTCGGGTTCGCTCCCTCGTCGTCGACGATCTCGCCCGATCGGACGTAGGTCTCGACGGCTTTCCTGGCCAGCCGGAGGAGGTCTTTCTTCTCCCCGGCCGAAAGGGAAAACGGGGGCTCGGGAGTCGGCCCTCCGGCCATGACCGCCGCGGCCATGTAGCCGACGACGCGGTCGGCCGGACCGCCGCCTTCGGTCGAGTCGGCGGTCCGCAGGATCTCGACCCGGGGGCGGCCCTCTTTTTCGGCGTAGAGGAGCGCGGTCAACACGGCCGCCCCCCCGCACATCCGGTTCGACTCGGGCCTTTGGATGTCCCGGAGGAGGGGGCCCGTCTTCATCCCCCGAATCATCTCGACGGTCTCCCGGTCGAGTTCCCCGGCCTTCTCCCGGCTCAGGAAATGGGACAGGTCGGTCGAGGCGACGACGAGGATTCTTCGCGACCGGGACAGCTCGGCCAGGGCGGCGGCGAGCCGGCGGATCGTCGGTTCGGAGGGATATCCGAGGACGACGGGGACGATCTTGGCCTTGGGCAGCGTCTTCTGGATGAAGGGAACCTGGACTTCGACGGAATGTTCCTCGGCATGGGCCTCCGGGACGAAGACGAACCCTCCGGCCTTGGTCAACAGGGAGGCCGCCTCGGCGTCCACGGCGGCCGGGCCGAGGGGGGTCGCGTACCCTCCGTCGGGCCAGATCGAGGCCCCGTGGAAGCCGATCCGATGGGAAGGCCCGAGGATGACGACGGTCTCAACGTCTTTTCCCCGAACGAGCTTGTAGCCGAATCCGGCCGTCGGGCCGGAGTAGACATATCCGGCGTGGGGGACGATCAGGGCTTTAACCTCGCCCGGCGGCGCGGACGGCGCGGCGGCGGAGAGGAAGGCCTCGATCGAGGCGCCGAGGCGGGACGGGTCGGCGTCGTAAAACTGTCCCGCCCAGACCGGCGGCCTCAGCCCCTGCCCTCCGGCCGTCCCGGCCCCGATGATCAGCAGCATCCCGACCGCCGTCCATGTCTTGCTCATGTCTTCAATATAAGGCGGATGGGGCTTCATGGCAAACTCCCGCCCCAGTTGACTTTTTTGGCCATATCCTTAAAATACAAGGGGGTAGGTTCTCGATGAAGGATTTCTTCAAGGCACTCCTGGCGATCATCGGCTTGGCGGCGGCGTTTGCGGTCGGTCTCAACATCGGCCGGGAAAAAGAGCGAAAAAAAATTCCCAAGTTCCAGGAAGACTGAGCCGGCTCAAGGACGAAAACCATGGGCTGGCGGGCGTACGCCCTTCTCATCCTCTTCGGCGCGTTCATCGTCCTGCTCCTCCTCCGCCCGAGCCTGACCTGTTTCGGCCGGAAACTCCGCTCCCCCTTCTATCCCCTCTTCCGCCGGAAAAAAATGGAGGAGGAGGCGCGCCGGCTCCGGCGGGAACGGATGGCCAAGACCGCGGCCGCGGATTACGGATTCCATCTCGATGACGAAGCCCGGCCGAGGGGGGCCGGCGTTTCCGAGAAAGCCCGGGAGAAGGCCGAGGACTACGGATTCAAGCTCGATTGAGCGATATCATTCAGAAAAAGGGGACGGTTCTGTTTTTTCTCGGGGAAAAAAGGACCATCCCCTTTTTGCTGTTGCTGGCGGCCTGCCGCCCGCCCGGGCCGGTGCTCCTCCCGCCGGCGGAGATCCGGGCCGTAGAAGGCCTGGCCGTCCTGAGGATCGTCCGGGCCGAAGCCTCGGCCCGGACGAAGTTCGGCTTCACGATCGCCCTCCCGGACCGGGGACGGATCGACGTTCTGGACCCCGTGGGGCGGACCGTCCTCCGGTTCGTCGTCGACGGCGAGGAGGCTTTCCTCGTCCTTCTTTCCAAGAGGGTCTACGCCCGCGGCGGGAAAGACGAGGTCCTGGAGAGGTTCATCGGGTTTCCCGTCGGCCTCGACGAGCTGGCCGGCCTTCTGGCCGGACGATGGGAAGCCGGGGGGGCCGCTCTTCCGGGTTGGACGCTGGAGCGCGACGGGCGCGGCCGCGTCGCCGCCGGCCGGAGAGGCGATCTGTCGTTTGCCGTCCAGGAGTTTTTTCGCGGCGGCGGCGTGCCGCGAAAGGTCTCCTTCCGGGGGCCGGGCGGAGCGGGAAGCGTCACTCTGCTCCAGGCGGCCTTCAACCGGGGGCTGGCTCCGCTGCCGTCCGGATTCTGGGAGCGGCTCCGGGCCGTCTCCTGGGAAGAGGTCGAAAGGCTGCTCCGGGATGAAGATTAAGTCCTTCGCCAAGATCAACCTCGGCCTGGAAGTCCTTCGAAGGCGGCCCGACGGGTATCACGACATCCGAACGCTGTTCCAGTGGATCGACCTGGCCGACGAGATTTCTTTCCGGCCCCTGGCGGCGCCCGAGGTCCGCCTGCGCGGAGACGACCCCTCGATTCCCTGGGACGAGACGAATCTCGTCGCCCGGGCGGCCCGCCTTCTCCGGGAGCGGACGGGCGGCGGCGCCGGGGTCGAAATCCACGTCGTCAAGCGGATCCCCGCCGGGCGCGGCCTGGGCGGCGGAAGCTCGAACGGCGCCCTGACCCTTTGGGGGCTCAACGCCTTCTGGGGCCTCGGCCTGCCGCCGTCCGCCCTCGAGGACATGGCCCGGAGCCTCGGAGCCGATGCGGCCTACTTTTTGACCGGGGGCCTCTGCCTCGGCGAGGGCCGGGGCGACATCCTGACCCCTCTCCCGGACCTGCCTCCTTATGCCGTCGTCCTGGCCTTCCCCCCCTTCCCGATCCCGACCGCGGAGATTTACCGGAGCCTGGACCCGAGCGCCTTGACTTCCGGGGACAAAGACGGTAGAATGGCCCAGTTTTTCGGGGCCCGAAACCCTGGGGTCCTGACGAATGCGCTCGAAGAGACGATCTTTCGCCTCTATCCTCAGCTCCGCGAGTTCAAGAGCTTCTTTCGGGACCAGGGAGCGGCCTTGTCCCTGGTCACGGGTTCGGGCTCGGCGGTTTATGGATTGTTCGAGGCGCGAGGCCCGGCCGAGCGAAGCTTGGCCGCCTGCCGAGGTCGGGTCGAAGCCGTCCTCGTCGAGACGATCGGAAGGGCCCGAGGCTGGGAGGCCATCGAGATTGGGGTGTCGCCAAGCGGTAAGGCAGCGGGCTTTGGACCCGCCATTCGGGGGTTCGAATCCTCCCGCCCCAGGAAACATCAACGCGCCGAGCGCGTCGAATAAAAGGACAGGACGATGAAGGTCTTTGCCGGAAGTTCCAACCCGGGCCTGGCCCGGGAGATCGTGGGCTATCTGGGCTCCGAGCTTGGCCGGAGCGTTCTCGAACGCTTCAACGACGGGGAGATCCATTTCTACATCGACGAGAACGTCCGGGGCGCGGATGTCTTCGTCATCCAAAGCGGCAGCTACCCCGCCAATGCCCATCTCATGGAGCTGTTCCTGATGATCGACGCCTTCAAGCGGGCCTCGGCCGAACGCATCACGGCCGTCATCCCGTATTACGCCTACGCCCGGCAGGACTGGAAGGACCGGCCCCGGGTTCCCATCTCGGCCCGTCTCGTGGCCGACCTCCTCGAGACCGCCGGAGCCGACCGGATCCTGACGATGGACCTCCATTCGCCCCAGATCCAAGGGTTCTTTTCGATCCCGGTCGACAACCTGACGGGCGTCCCCGTCCTGGCGCGGCACGTCCAACACCGGAAACTCGACAACCTGACCGTCGTCTCTCCGGACGCCGGCGGCGTCGGCCGGGCCAAGCACTTCGCCAAGAAGCTTGGGGCCAACCTGGCCGTCATCGACAAGCGCCGCCCGTCCCCGAACGTGGCCAGGGTCTTCAACGTCATCGGCGACGTCGCCGGCCAGAACTGCATCCTCTTCGACGACATGGTCGACACGGCCGGAACCCTCTGCCTGGCGGCCGAGGCCTTGAAGCGGAGCGAAGCCGAACGGGTCCTGGCCTGCGCGACCCATCCCGTCCTCTCGGGCAAGGCCGTCGAGAAGATCGAGGCCTCGCCCCTCGAGGAGGTCATCGTCTCGAATTCCATCCCCCTCAACGACGGAAGCCGCTCCTCGGCGAAGATCACGACCCTGTCCGTGGCCGAGCTGTTCGGCGAGGCCATCCGGAGGATCAATGAAGGCAGCTCCGTCAGCTCGCTGTTCGAATAAGGAGGACGACCGCCCATGAGTTTCGTCATTGAAAGCCAGCGTCGAGACGCGTTCGGCAAGAACGCGTCCTCTCGCATCCGCCGGACGGGAAGGATTCCGGCCATCCTCTACGGGGAGGGCCTGGACAACATCCCTCTCGTCCTGGCCAAGTCCGACGTCATCGGGATCCTGAAGTCCGACTCCGGGTTGAACACCCTCTTCCGAGTCGCCGTCGAAGGCCGGGAACGGGACGTCATGATCAAGGACCTCCAGATCGACCCGACGACGGACGAGCTTCTCCACGCCGACCTCATCCAGATCGCCATGGACAAAGTCCTCCGGGTCAGCGTCCCCGTCGAGCTCACCGGCGAGGCCGTCGGGGTCAAGACGGAAGGCGGGTTCCTGGACTTCATGACCCGCGAGGTCATGGTCGAGTGCCTCCCGGCCGACATCCCCGACCATCTGTCCGCGGACATCACCGGCCTTCACCTCCATCAGTCTCTCAAGGCGGGCGAACTCCCGCTGCCCGAAAGGCTGAGGCTGCTGACCGACCCCAACGCCGTCATCGTTCTCGTCCAGGTCCCCCACGAGGAGAAAGCCGCGGCCCCGGCCGAGGAGGTCGTCGCCGAGGCGGCCCCGGCCGAACCCGAGGTCATCAAGAAGGAACGGGCCGAGAAGGAGCCCGAAGGAGAAAAATAATCCGTGTGGGCCGTCGTCGGCTTGGGAAATCCGGGGCTGCGCTACGCCGCGACGAGGCACAACGCCGGGCGCCTTTTCGTCAAGCGCCTCGCCCGGTCCTGGGGCGTCCGGTTGAGGAAGCGCCGCTTCCTGTCGAAGACGGCCGAGGCCGTCCGGGGAGGCGATCGGGTCGTTCTGGCCCTGCCGCAGACGTTCATGAACGAAAGCGGCCGGGCCGTCCGCGCCCTCCTCGAAGGCTTGGCCCTCGAGGCCGCCCGGTGCCTCGTCGTCTTCGACGACGCCGACCTGCCTCTCGGGGACATTCGGATCCGGCCCGAGGGAGGGCCGGGAACCCACCGGGGGATGGCCTCGGTCGTCGTCGAGACGGGCCGGACCGATTTCCCGCGGATCCGCCTCGGCATCGGCCCCGTGGCCGAGGGCGAAGACATCGCCGATTTCGTCCTCTCGCCCTTTGAGAACGAGGAAAAAGCCCGGTTCGGGGAGAGCCTGGCCGCGGCCGAGGCGGCCTTGGACCTCGTCCTGGCCGGCCGGCTGGACCGGGCCATGAACGCCTATAATTGACTCCTTGCTCCTTCCGGAAGAGAAGGAGCTGGACAAACCATAAGGAGGTCGCGATGCGGCTTTACGAGACGGGGTTTCTCGTCGCCCCGGGGATGACCGAAGACGAGGCCGAGACGATCGTCCGCCAAATGGCCGACGTCGTCGCCCAGAAAAACGGGCGGATGATCCGGATCGAGCGGTGGGGGAAGCGGCGGATGGCCTACGCCATCGGGAAAGCCCAGGAAGCCTATTACATCTTTTTCCATTACGAGGGCGGGTCCGAGATCCCCCTCGAACTGGGCCGTCGCTTCCGCCAGATGGACACGATTCTCCGTTATCTGACCCTGGTCAAGGAGACGACCCGGAACGTCCGGAAGAAGAAAAAGGCCAAGGGAGCGCCGGCCGCCGAGGCCGAGGAGGCCGCGGGCGGAGAGGCGAAATCCCGGGAGGAGGTCTGATCATGGCGGACGAGAGAAAGGCCGACCGGCCCGAACGCCCGGAGCGGGGGTCCTACAAGAAATTTTTCCCCCCGAAGAAAAAATTCTGCCGATTCTGTCAGAGGAACATCCGGTTCATCGATTACAAGAGCGGCGATATCCTGAAGCGGTATGTCCCCGACCGGGGCAAGATTTCCCCCCGCCGGGTCACCGGGACGTGCGCCTTCCACCAGCGAAAACTGGCCGCGTCCGTCAAGCGGGCCCGCCACATGGCCATTCTCCCCTACGTCGTGGAGTGACGGAGAGACGGCCATGAAAGTCATCCTCAAGCAGGACGTCGAGAACCTGGGCCGCAAGGGCGACGTCGTCAATGTCGCCCCCGGCTACGGACGGAATTATCTCATCCCCCGGAAGCTGGCCTTGGCCGTCACGGCCTCGAACCTGAAGATGATCGAGCTCGAGCGCAAGGCCCTCAAGAAGAAGGCCGAGGCCGAGCGCCGCGCGCACCTCGGCCTGATCGAGAAGCTCAACGCGACGACCCTCTCCTTCGCCCGCAAGGCCGGGGAGAAGGACCACATCTTCGGCTCGGTCAGCGCCGCGGACATCAAGGACGCCCTCGACGGGTTCGGGTTCGAGATCGACAAGAAGAAGATTCTCCTCGATGAGCCGATCCGGCGTCTGGGGAATTATGCCGTCCCGGTCAAGGTCACCCCGGACGATAAAGCCGAAGTCAAGATCGCCGTCGTCCGGGAAGAGGAAGAAGCGGTCCCGGCCGAGGACGCGGCCAAGATCGAGGCCTAAGCCGCCGGCGCGGCCGGGCCCGACGGCCCGGAAGGAGGGATGCGGTGGAACTCGACCTGCTCTTTCTCAAGAAGACTCCCCCGCACAGTCCGGAAGCGGAGAAGCTCGTCCTCGGGGGGATCCTCGTCAATCCGAAAAACCTCAACGTCGTCCTCTCGACCGTCTCTTCCGAGGACTTCTACCGGGACGCGAACCGGACGATCCTCGTGACGATCGCCCGGATGGTCGACCGGGGGCTTCCCGTCGAGCTGCTCTCCCTGAGCGAGGAGCTCCGCCGGGGGGGGGGCCTGGAAGAGGTCGGGGGGGCGGCCTACCTGGCCTCGCTCATGGACGGCGTCCCCCGGAGCCTGAACGTCGAGTACTACGCCAAGGTCATCAAGGAGAAGGCCCTCCTCCGGCGCCTCATCCTGTCGTCGGCCAAGATCATCTCGGCCAGCTACGAGGAGAAGGACGAGGCCGACGAGCTCCTCAACGCCGCCCAGGCGGCCATCGTCGACGTCGCCGAGCAGCGGACCCGCCAGGGATTCATCCCCCTCTCCCAGGTCGCTCCCAAGACGATGGAGATCATCGAGCGCCTGGCCGACCGCCGGGAGGCCGTGACCGGCGTCGACACGGGATTCCGCGACCTCAACAAGCTCACGGCCGGCTTCCATCCGGCCGAGCTGGTCATCGTCGCCGCCCGCCCCTCGATGGGCAAAACGGCCCTCTGCCTGAACATCGCCCAGCACGTCGGCCTGCGGACCGAGGCCGCGGCCGGTTTCTTCTCGATGGAGATGTCCAAGGAATCCCTGGTCATCCGGATGCTCTGCTCGGACGCCCAGGTCGACATCAAGAGCGTCCGGACGGGGTTCGTCAGCGAACGCGAGCTTGAGCGAATCCGCCTCAGCGCCGAAACCCTGGCCCGGGCCAGGATTTTCCTCGACGAAACGCCGGCCCTGACCCTCATGGAGATGAAGGCCAAGAGCCGCCGCCTGAAGATGGAGGGCCAGCTCGACATCGTCTTCATCGACTACATCCAGCTCATGCGGACGACGGGGCGGTTCGAAAACCGGAACCAGGAGATGTCGTTCATCTCCCGGTCGCTCAAGGAGCTGGCCAAGGAGCTCGACATCCCGGTCGTCGGGATCTCCCAGCTCAGCCGAGCGCCGGAGAAGATGCGGCGCGAGCCGCGGCCCCAGCTCTCCGACCTCCGCGAGTCGGGGGCCATCGAGCAGGACGCCGACGTCGTCGTCTTCATCTACCGGGCCGAGAAATACCTCTCCCCCGAGGAGCTCCAGCAGAACCTCGCCCTCCGGGGCGTGGCCGAAGTCATCGTCTCCAAACAGCGCAACGGCCCGACGGGGGCGGTCAGGCTGGCCTTCCAGGACAAGTACGCCCGATTTTCCGACCTCGAGTTCGTGTACGGCGAAGGGGAGGCCTGACCGGTGGGATTCTTCCGCGAGCTCGGAGAAATCGCCATCCTCGCCGGGCGGACGTTCCGGGGCCTGTTCCGCCGGCCCTGGGAGGGGAAGATCTTTCTCCGCCAGCTCGAGGACATCGGGGCCCGGAGTTTCCCCGTGGTCGCCCTTACCGCGGCCTTTGGGGGGCTGGTCTTCGGCCTCCAGACGTACGTCGGTTTCCACCGATATATCGGCCAGGGTTCGGAAGCCTACGGCGGCCCGATCATCTCGCTCGGGCTGACCAAGGAGCTCATCCCCATCCTCGTCGGGGTCATGGTCGCCGGCCGGGTCGGCTCGGCCATGGCCGCCGAGATCGGAACGATGCGGATCACGGAGCAGATCGACGCCCTGGTCAGCCTCGGGGCCGACCCCGTCCGGTATCTCGTCGTCCCCCGGACGGTCGCGGCCGTCCTCATGCTCCCCTGCCTGACCCTCTTCGGCGACCTCATCGGGATCGCGGCCGGGCTTTTCTACAACGTCGTCCTCATGGGGGTCAACGGGACCCTCTATCTCCGCAACACCCTCCTCTACCTCGAACTCTGGGACGTCTCGAGCGGCCTCATCAAGTCGGCCGTCTTCGGCCTGATCATCGCCCTCGTCGGCTGCTCCCAAGGGCTCCGGACCGAGGGGGGGGCGGAGGGCGTCGGCCGGGCGACGACCCGGGCCGTCGTCATCCAAAGCATCTCGATCCTCGTCGTGAACTTCTTCCTGAGCGAACTCCTCCCCGGGAGCCTGGGCCTGTGATCCGGTTCGCCGGCGTCTGGAAATCGTTCGGCCCGAAAAAGGTCCTCGCCGGCCTCGACCTCGAAGTCCGGCGAGGGGAGACCATGGTCGTCATCGGCCAGAGCGGCTCGGGCAAAAGCGTCCTCCTCAAGATCCTCATCGGCCTCCTCCCGCCCGACCGGGGGGACATCTTCGTCGACGGCCGCGAGGTCAGCCGGCTTCGGGGAGAAGAGCGCCGGGCCGTCGTCCGAAGGTTTGGGATGCTCTTCCAAGGCGCGGCCCTGTTCGACTCGATGACCGTCGGCGAGAACGTCGCCTTCGGCCTGGAGCGGCAGACGGACATGGGGCGGGAGGAAATCCGCCGCCGCGTCGCCGAGAGCCTGGCCAAGGTCGGCCTTCACGAGATCGAAAATCTTCGGCCTCATGAGCTCTCCGGGGGGATGAAGAAACGGGTCGGGTTGGCCCGGGCGATCGCCTACCGGCCCGAAATCATCCTCTATGACGAGCCCTCGACCGGCATCGACCCGATCCGGGCCGACGCCATCAACGACCTCATCCTCGTCCTCCGGAAGGAGATGGGGGTGACCTCGCTCGTCATCACCCACGACATGGTCAGCGCCTACAAGGTCGCCGACCGGATCGCCCTCCTGTTCCAGGGGCGGATCGTCGCCCTGGGGACGCCGGACGAGATCCGGAACTCCCCGAACGGGGTCGTCCAACAATTCATCCACGGCCGGGCCCTAGGCCCGATCGTGTCCTGGTGAGAAAGGAGCGGACATGTCCCGCGAAGCGCGGATCGGGATTTTCGTCGGGGCGGCGTTCCTCGTCCTGGCGGCCTTCGTCTTCGTCGTCGGCGATTTTTCGGTCCTCTTCCGCAAGCCCGGAGAGACGATCCGGGCGACGTTCGACACGGCCGCCGGCTTGGACAAGCGGGCCGTGGTCAAGATGGCCGGCGTCCTCATCGGCCATGTCCGGGACATCAGCCTGGAGGGCCGCAAAGCCAAGGTCGAGATGACGATCTACGCCGGGACGAAGGTGCCCAAGGACTCGCGGGCGATGCTCAACATGCTCGGCCTGCTCGGGGAGAAATACGTCGAAATCCTCCCCGGCGAGTCGGACGAGGCCTGCCCGGACGGCGGCGAGATCGCCGGCCTCGCCTCGATCGGGCTGGACCGGATCGGCCCCCTTCTCGGCGGCCTGAGCGATGAGATCCGGGGAGCCGCGGCCGGCCTTCGGGAGACGCTCGACGAGGAAACGCGGGCCGGCCTGCGGGCGGCCCTGGCCGGCCTCTCGCGAGCGGCCGAGGAATTGCGGGCTTTTCTCGAGGCCAATCGCGGAGCGCTGCCCCGGGCGGCGGACGAGGCCGCCCGGACCTTCGAGGCCGCGGACAAAACCCTCGCCGGGGCGGCCTCCGATCTCGACCGGACCCTCGCCCTTCTCCGGGAAACGGTCGAGGAGAACCGCGACGGACTGCGGACGAGCCTGGAAAAGATCGGCGAGCTGGCCGTCCAAGTCGAAGAGGCCGTCGGGCTTCTCAGCGCCTCGCTGGACAAGATCGCCCGGGGCGAGGGGACGGCCGGCCGTCTCGTCCATGACCCCTCCCTCTACGACGAAGCCCGGGCGGCCGTCCGCCGTCTCGAGGCGGCTGGCCGCGGGTTGTCGGCCATCCGGCCGTCGCTCGAGGTCGAGGCGGGCTATCTCGGAAGGACCGGCCGTTTGCGGGCCGGTGTCCTGGGAGGGCTGCGGCCGACCCCGCGGGCCTCGCTCGAGGCCGGCCTCGTCCGCGATCCGCGGGAGGAGGCCTTTCGTTTTTCGCTCGTCGGCGGCTACCGTATGGGACGGTTCCTGGCCCGGTTCGGATTCATCGAATCCGAATTCGGGGCGGGAGTCGACTTTTTCTCCGGCCGGGACGGCGGCTGGGGGTTGAGTTTCGAGGGCTTCGCCTGGAACAGGGACGAAGGGCCTCATCTCCGGTTCACGGCCAGAGGCCGGGCCGTGGGCCGGCTCTATGTCGTGGCCGGGGTCGACGACTTTTCCCTGGCCAAGCGGCGCGAAGTCTTCGTCGGGCTGGGCTGGCGGTTCCCATGAAAGCCAAGGCCGTCTTCATCTGCCAGAACTGCGGGGCCCGGTCGCCCAAATGGCTGGGCCGATGCCCCTCCTGCGGCGAGTGGAACTCGTTTGTCGAGGAGGTCGAGGACGAAACCGCGGCCGCCGTCGAGGAGGCGTTCCCGCCGGCCGAGCCGATCGTCTTCGCCGACATCGAAGCCTCCCCCGAGCCGAGAGTCCGGGTCGGGGCCGAGGAATTCAACGCGGTCCTCGGCGGCGGGGTCGTCCCCGGCTCGCTCGTCCTCCTGGGGGGAGAGCCGGGAATCGGGAAGTCGACGCTCTGCCTCCAGGTCTCCCGGGACTTCGCCGCCTCGGGCGAGATCGTCCTCTACGTTTCGGCCGAGGAGTCCCTCGACCAGATCAAGCTTCGCGGAGACCGTTTGTCGGTCGGCGCCGGTCCGCTCCACCTCCTGGCCGAGACGAGCCTGGAGCGCATCATCGCCCAGGCCGAAAAGCTCCGGCCTCGAGTCCTCGTCGTCGACTCGGTCCAGACCGTTTACTCCGGAAAGCTCGCCTCGAGCCCGGGGACGATCAGCCAGGTCCGGGAAGTCGCCAACCAGATCTTCCGCTTCGCCAAGCGGCGGAACGTCCCCGCCTTCCTCATCGGGCACATCACCAAGGAGGGTTCGCTGGCCGGCCCCAAATCGCTGGAGCACATCGTCGACGTCGTCCTTCTTTTCGAAGGCGAGCGCGACCATAACCACCGCGTCCTTCGGGTTCTCAAGAACCGCTTCGGCCCCGTCTCGGAGTTGGCCGTCTTCGAAATGACGGCCGGCGGGCTCGAGGCGATCGCCAATCCCTCGGCCTTCTTCCTCAAGGAGAGGCCGGCGGGGGAGGCGGGCAGCGCCGTCGCCGCCGTGATCAAGGGGACGCGGCCGCTGCTCGTCGAAATCCAGGCCCTCGTTTCCTCGACCCTGTTCGCCGCGAACCCCCGCCGGATGACGGTCGGGCTGGACCGCTACCGGGCCTCGATGGTCCTGGCCGTTCTCGAAAAAAAACTCGGCTACGTTTTCGCCGGCGAGGACCTTTATCTCAACGCCGCCGGGGGGCTCGAAGTCGAGGAGCCGGCGGCCGACCTGGGAGTCGTCCTGGCCGTCGTCTCTTGCCTCAAAAACCGGCCCCTTCCGCCGGACTTGGCCGCCTTCGGGGAGGTCGGATTGTCCGGCGAAATCCGCTCGGTCGGGCAGGCCTTGCCCCGGGTCAAAGAGGCCGTCTCCCTCGGCTTCCAAACTGTCCTTCTCCCCCGGGCCAACGCCTTGGGGTGCGAGCGGGACGCTCCGGCCGGAGCCCGTCTGGCCGGCGTTCGAACGGTCGGGGAGGCCGTCGAGGCCGTTTTTTGATATCATGCTGAGGTTTTCATCATAAAGGACAGTCTCATGGGCCTCATCCTTTTCCGCCTGGTCGTCCTCGCCCTGGTCGCCGCGGCGGGATACTTCTTTCCCGCTTTCGGCCTCGGCCGGCCGGTCTCCGCCGCCCTGGCCGGGGCCCTGGCCGGGGTGGTCATGCTCCTGGAGACGAAGATCCGGAAGACCCAGTTCAAGGTCATCTGGGGCGCGACGGCCGGCACGTTCGCCGGCGTCGCCCTCGGCTGGGGGCTGGGGGCGGTCTCCGCCTCGACGGCCGCCGACCCCTCGACCCGGACCTTTCTCCGGATCTTCTTCCTGGTCGTCATGCCTTATGTCGGGTTCCTCGTCGGGACCCGGAAGAGCGAGTGGCTCGACCCGGCCTACCTCTTCCGCTTTTTCCGGGAGAAAAGCGCCGGCCGGAGCTACAAGGTCGTGGACACGTCGGTCATCATCGACGGCCGGATCGCCGACCTCTGCGACACGGGCTTCGTCGACGGGACCCTGGTCGTCGCCCAGTTCGTCCTCAAGGAGCTCCAGCTCGTGGCCGATTCGGCCGACGCCCTCAAGCGCCAGCGGGGGCGCCGGGGCCTGGACATCCTCGACCATCTCCAGAAGACCAAGACCGTGGCCGTCATGATCACCGAGATGGACTTCCCCGACATCCGGGACGTCGATTCGAAGCTCATCGAGCTCGCCCGCCGCCTGGAGGCCAAGATCATCACCAACGACCTCAACCTCAACAAGGTCGCCCGCCTCCGGGGGATCTCGGTCATGAACATCAATGAGCTGGCCAACGCCCTCAAGCCCGTCGTCCTCCCGGGAGAGTCCATGCGCGTTTTCATCATCAAGGAGGGGAAGGAGCGGGACCAGGGCGTCGCCTATCTCGACGACGGGACGATGGTCGTCGTCGACAACTCGCGCCGGATGATCGGCCAGAACATCGACATCACGGTCACCTCCGTCCTCCAGACGACGGTCGGCAAGATGATTTTCGGCCGGCACAACGAAGAGGCGAAATGACGGCGGTGTCTCGGACGGCGCCAAGGCCGTCCTCGGCCCCCGGCCCCGGGGAACCAGTCCCGTCGGTTCCCCCCGTCGGACGAGCCGACGGGACCCCCCTCCGCTACGGGGGCTTGAGGACGGCCTTGCCGCCGTCCGTTCACCGTCGTCGGATGAAAGCGGAGGCGGAATGAAGGGCGTGGGGGCGGTCATCGTCGCGGCCGGGGCGGGCCGGCGGTTCGGCGGGGCCAAGCCGTTCGCTCTTCTGGCCGGACGCCCCCTTGTCGAGTGGAGCCTGGCCGTCTTCGAGAACCATCCCCTCGTCCGGACGATCGTTCTCGTCCTGGGCGAAGAGGCAAGCCGGGCCGATTTCCGGACGAGATTCCCGAAGCTGGCGTCCGTCGTCCGCGGCGGCGCGGAGCGCCAGGATTCGGTCCGGCGCGGGTTCGCCCGCCTCGATCCGCTGGCGACGGACGTCGTCCTCGTCCACGACGGGGCCCGGCCGCTCGTCTCGGCCGAGCTCATCGTCCGGGTCGTCGAGGCGGCCCGCCGCCGCGGCGCGGCCGTCCCCGTCGTTCCGACCGCGGACACGATCAAGGAAATCGCCGGCGGCCGGGTCGTCAGGACGCCGGACCGGGACCGGCTCGGCCGCGTCCAAACTCCTCAGGCGTTCTCCTACTCCGTGCTCGAAAAAGCCCTGGCCAAGGCCCGGGAGGAGGGGTACCTGGGCACGGACGAAGCGGCCCTCGTCGAGCGCTGCGGCGGGGAGGTCGCCGTCGTCGAGGGCGACGAGCGGAACATCAAGATCACGACTCGGCTGGACTTGAAGATCGCGGAGGTGATCTGTCATGAGGATCGGCCTGGGGTATGACCTCCATCGCCTTGTCCGCGGGCGCCCGCTTTTCTTGGGCGGGGTCGAAATCCCGTGGGAAAAGGGCCTTCTCGGCCATTCCGACGGAGACGCCCTCGTCCATGCCTTGATCGACGCCCTCCTCGGGGCGTCGGGCGAGGGAGACATCGGGGCGTGCTTCCCCGACACGGACCCGGCTTTCCGGGGGATTCGGAGCCTCGAACTTCTCCGGCGGGTCATGGCCCGGCTGCGGAAAAAACGGTTTCGGGTCGTCAACGTCGACGCCGTCGTCGCGGCCGAAGCCCCCAAGCTCGGCCCCTATTTCGCGGCCATGAAAAAGACCCTCGCCCCCCTCCTCGGCGTTTCCGGGAGGGCGGTCGGCCTCAAGGCCAAGACCAACGAGGGGACCGGCCTCATCGGCCGCGGCGGGGCGATCGCCTGCTGGGCCGTCGTCCTCCTCGAGGAAAAAGGCTGAGATCGCCGTCCGACCCGGGCCGAAGGCTCGGCCTTGGCCGGATCGCCGGGATTTGACTTTGGGCGAGCGAGGACGATATGCTCTCCTCCTCCATGGAAGGCCGCCGACCGCGATCCTGTCTTCCTCGAAATCCCAGGAGGTCCCGATGACAAGACCCGTCCGTTTCCCGGCGCTCCTCGTCTTGGCCGCCGTCCTCTTGGCCGGACTTTCGGCCCAGGAATTTCAGCGGGGAGGTTTCGAGCC